>JACQJE010000150.1 GCA_016205125.1 Deltaproteobacteria bacterium
GGCCAGATTCGCCATCCCACCCTCTCTTGTCAGCCTGCGAAGGACCCGCGTGGCGACTGGAGGGGGCAGCGCCATCTCTCGCTTTCTCTCTTTTAAGTGAATGCGGCGCGTCAAAAAGAGGAGAACTATCCACGGTTCCCAGTACTTTTTTCCAGCGAGGAAGCGCAGTCGTCTCTCTCGGAGGCAATAGCTTTTCCCGTCGGCTGTCATTACCTCTGACAGCGTCGAATCGACGCGCGTGAACTTCCAAATCGTGTCCGTCCGTCAGAAGGCTTCCCCCTGGGTAGATGATGAGTAAGTTTGTGACAGTAAGAACGGCATCTTCATCGACAAGGAGTTCACCACCGCGGTGTATAACGAGTGATCGAATGCGATAACGAGGAAGAGACTCACCATCTTTCACGCCCTCAGGCTCCTTCTCCAGAATCTCATTCAATCTGACTTGTACGCCAGACCCCACTGTCACAACCACTTCCGACGAGTCCGCCAACAGCCTAAGCGGCAGCACGCAGAAGGTGATGATAAAGAGAGCGGTACAAAGTCGAAAAAACATATTCATCTTCATGAACCTTAGCCTTTCCTTTTAGGTATGACTAAAAAACAGGCACACAGACAGGCGGGGAGATAACATGGCGATTTTGCCGCTGTCAACCTAAAATTGAAGAGCTTGACCTACCGTCTCCTCTCTTTTACAGCCCACCACAGTGGCATTTCATATCCGGATGAGAACTAAGAGAACTGCCGAAGGGGAGACTTGAACTCCCACAGGGTTGCCCCCACTAGACCCTGAATCTAGCGCGTCTGCCATTCCGCCACTTCGGCATAATCAAAGTGCCTATGCGAATTTGCGTGAGAACTATTTTTTCATCATTTGTGATGGTGCCGAAGGGGGGACTCGAACCCCCACAGGATTTCTCCCACTGCCCCCTCAAGACAGCGTGTCTACCAGTTCCACCACTTCGGCGGCAGAAGGTCTCACTTTCCTCCCGTATCTGGCGGTAAATTCTGAGGGGTCTCGGGTGCAGGTGCTGGAGATTCCGGAGTGGCCGGCTCCGATACAGGGGGAGGCGATTCTTGTTCCGAGATCACAGACGCCTGCCATTTTTGCGAGGTGAGAAGAGTCAGCGCTATAGAAGTGCACATAAAAATAATAGCCGCTCCTGCAGTCAATCGGGTGAGGAGAGTGTTCCCCTGAGTTCCAAAAATGGTCTCACTCGAACCTCCTAACCCCATGATCATCCCCGATCGACCCGCCTGAAGGAGAATGATGAAAATCAGCATGAAAGAAACAACCACATGAACAATCACCAGTAAAAGCATAGGCTCACCTTTAGAAATGGGTACTGTTTAGTTTCCGAATGAGAACTATCTAATATTTATAGACTGAAAATGCAACAGCGTCACTACCAAAAACCTGCGGAAGGAGGGTCCCGGCAAAGTCATGACAGGGCGGCATAGGGATCTCTCGTAAAGGGGCTATGGAGCCGCCCAGAAATTTCGCAAATGATGGCTGGGCGGCGGAATGCAGCGCGGACTCATGCGACAAAAGGCAGCCTATGAATCATGATCGTGTCCGCGCGTCCCTTAAGAGAGATCCCTATGCCGCCCTGTCATGACTTTGCCGGGACCCTCCATCTAAACGCTCCTGCTATGGCTAAAAACTCTTTCACTTTGAGACTTGCCCCCCCCACGAGGAATCCATTTACTTCTGGCCGGCTTGCAAACTGAGCGGCGTTTTGAGAATGCACACTCCCTCCATAGACGACGCTCGCTTGATTCCCCCATGCCGGACTAAACTTCGCACAAAGGATCTGCCGAATGGCCCGATGAATATCGGCAATCTCTTCAGCTGAAGGGGTCTTGCCACTCCCAATGGCCCACACCGGCTCATACGCCACGACCATTTCACCCCCTTTTTTTACGCCTCTCAAGCCTTCCAACAGTTGGCGTTCAATCTTTTGCAAAGTCTCCCCTCTCTCCCGCTCAGCCCATTGCTCGCCAATACAGAGGATTGGGACAAGTCCCGCCTCGACAATCGTGGCGACTTTCCTCCCCACAACTTCGTCAGATTCTCCAAAATGCATCCTTCGCTCTGAATGGCCGGCAATCACATAGCGGCAGCCGACGTCAGCCAGCATGAATGGCGAAATTTCACCTGTGTATGCCCCCCCCTTTTCCCAATGGCAATTCTGAGCACCTAAAGAATAGAGTCCCTTTTGAAATGGTTTCAGAATATCAAGTGCCGTCAAGGGGGGGATCAGAATCCACGCAACTCTTTTTGCAAGAGATGGCGACTGGACCAAAGCAGAGTGCAGTTCCTGACAATAGGCCTTCGCCTCTTCACGGAACATGTTCATTTTCCAATTGGCAATCAGGAGGGGAGGCCGCATTAGGGATGAGCCTCATTTAAGACTTTTAGCGCAGGGAGAGAGGCGCCGCTCAATAATTTAAGCATCGCTCCGCCTCCTGTAGAACAGTGAGACATGAGCGATTCATATCCGCTCTTGCGAATCGCCGCCAACGAATCCCCCCCTCCGACAATTTTAAATGCATTCCCTTCCGCAACAGCTTGAGCGATAGCGAGAGTCCCCTTCGCGAACCTCTCCTGTTCAAAGACTCCAAGAGGCCCGTTCCAAATAATGCTCTTCGCTTCAGCAATCACATTGCTCCATTGCTCTACCGTATGCGGTCCGATATCAAAGGCCAAAAAATCATCTGAAATATCGGCAGCAGAAGAGATTTCTAAGGGACCTTCTCCTTTAAGATCCAGAGCCATCACATGATCCTGCGGAAGATAAATGGCAACTCCACGCCTCTCCGCACGCTCCATCACGCGCCTCACCAAACCGATATTGGCGCGGTCGACTGGAGATTTACCAGTGCGATGGCCTTGTGCCGCCAGGAAAGTATAGGCCATAGCACCCCCAATACAGCAGGCATCGACAGATTCGATTAAATGTTCAATCACCGGCAATTTGTCGGAAAGCTTTGCACCGCCGATAATCAATAGAAAAGGTCTGGCCGGATTGGAAAGAGCCGCAGAAAAAGCGATCAGTTCCTGCTCAACCAGCCGCCCAATCCCTTTCTCCGAGACCAGGGCAGGGAGACCTACGGTAGAGGCGTGCAGACGATGCACGCTGCCAAAAGCATCATTAATGTAGACATCCGTAAAGAGGCTTAACTGGCGTGAAAAATCAGGGCTGTTCTCTTCCTCTCCAGCCCAATAACGCAAATTTTCAAGCAACAGCATCCCACCGCCCTTTAAACCATTCACCAGATGCCTCACCTGAGTCAGATCGCATTCTCCACTGAACACCACATCTTTGCGCAAATGTTCAGATAACGATATGCCAACCGGCTCCATGCTGAGAGATCGTTCATCACGCCCTGAAGGGCGCCCCAAATGAGAGGCAAGAACCACGCGCGCCCCAGCATCAGAGAGCCACTGAATGGTGGGAAGAGCTCCCCGAATCCGCGCATCATCCGCGACAGACATTCCGGTGGGCGATGCTTGTGAAGGCACAAGGGGGACATTAAAATCAGCGCGCACAAAAACGCGGCGGCCTGTCACGCGAAGATCCTCGAGTCTGCGGAAAACGAATTTCTCATTTTTTAAGGAGAGCGACAGAGGTGAATTCATCGAAATACCCACTTGACTAAATCGATCATCCGATGCGAAAAGCCCGTTTCATTGTCGTACCACGCAAAGACTTTCACGAGCCTTCCATCTACGACATCCGTCAGAGCGCCGTCAACTATCGCGGAATGGGAGTTCCCATTGTAATCGATCGAAACGAGTTCTTCGCCAGAATAAGCAAGGATACCCGCCAATGCGCCTGAAGCGGCGTCCTTAAGAAGTTCATTCACCTCTTCTGCCGTCACACTTTTTTTCACTTCCACAGTCAGGTCAATCAGCGAGACATTGGGTGTAGGGACTCGAATTGAAATCGCTGTGAATTTTCCCTGTAAGTGAGGCAAAACGATATCGATACTCTCCGCCGCTCCTGTCGTCGTTGGAATCATCGAAATCGCCGCCGCGCGCGCTCTGCGCAAATCGCGGTGGTTAAGATCGAGCAATCGCTGGTCGTTAGTGTAGGAGTGGATGGTTGTCATCGCTCCCCAGCGAATTCCAAGAAACTTGTCAAGAAGATAGACAATCGGAGTGACTGCATTTGTCGTACAAGAACCATTTGAAATAATCTGATGTTTTTTTGAATCGTATCGGGTGTGATTGACTCCCATGACAAGCGTCGCATCTGCATCTGGCGCGGGAGCCGATATAATCACTTTCCTGACCTCTGCCAAGTGTTTTCCCGCTTCTGCACGCTTTGTAAACCGACCGGTACATTCCAAAACACAATCTGCTTTTACCTCTTTCCATGGAATCTTTTCAGGAGCCGGAATCTGATAAATGCAAATTTCCGAGCCATTGAGAAAAATGGATCGGTCTGACGCTGTCACTGTTGCGTCAATCGCTCCATGAACAGAATCATATTTAAGGAGATGCGCGAGCGATTTGGCTTCAGAAAGGTCATTAATCGCGACACATTCTATGGATGCGTCGCCAATGGCGGCCGTTAAAATCGATCGTCCAATTCTCCCAAATCCGTTGATCCCCACCCGAATCGACATCGCCCTCTCCTCATTTCACACCAAACCCGAAGATATCATAGCACAATAAGGTAGGCATCTATATTGGAATTGGGTGTTCATCCGGAAATGCTGATCGTCATAAGGCCGAGGGAAATAATCGTTCTTTTAAAGTTCGCATCCGGAAACAGCTTTCGTAGCGAGGCCGCGCGAAAGATTTTTGGTCAAGGCCGCAGGTGAAAAAGGATCCGAAGGCGTACCCCTGGGTACGTCGAGGATCCTTTTTTGCCGAGAACGCAGACCAAAAATCTTGCAGCCGGCCGCAGCAGAAAGGCTGTTTCCGGATGCGAACTAGTAAATATGGAACTTGACCCCACCCCCCCCAACCGCGACGTAGCTCACTCCCACCCCGCCACCAGCGACCCGCACAAACTAAGAGGTTAACCAGCATCCCACGTGGACCCACAAACAATCCCATCCCTGACCC
>JACQJE010000151.1 GCA_016205125.1 Deltaproteobacteria bacterium
ACCTTCAGTGCGATAACCGCAGATCCACCAGCGACGAGGCGCGTGGAGGCGAGCACGAAGTTAAAAGTTTCACCCATGTGAGCCGGAACCGAGCGAGAACTCAGAGTGCAAAGTCTGCGCCCATCACTGAACAGCGCGTTCGAGCGTCCGAGGAGTCGGTGGATCAAGGCGATTTGGCCTTTCCTGGGAAACTATTGTTTAATCTGAAAAGAGGGCGTATCGTCTTTTCACAACCAAGGAAGAAAAGATGAGCAAGAAGCACGCACCTTGGAAATTACTTAAAAAAGCCATTGCCTCTCAAGATGCGAACCGGGTGGAGGAGTGCATCGACTCCTTTTCGGCGACAGAGAGGGCGCGCGCTATTTCACGCCTGACGGACGAAGAAAGGGCCCTCCTTGTCACGATTCTATCTCCGAGTGCCGCCGCAGAAATTGTCGAAGAACTTTCGGAGAGTCAGGCGGCTGAAATCATGGAAGATATTGCTCCGTCTCACGCCGCTGAGATCCTCAGCGAGCTCCCAAGCGCAGAGCAGGCCGACATCGTAGGCGAGCTTGAGGAAAAAGAGGCATCCGCCATCCTTAGCGAGATGCTCCCCAGTGAAGCGGAAGAGGTCCGCGAGCTCAAGCAATACCCATCTGATACAGCGGGTGGGTTGATGATCACCGAATATCTCTCCTACCCCTCCACTTTCACTGTCGATGATGTGATTAGAGATCTCCGGGATCACTCAGAAACTTATACTCACTTTGACGTCAAATATATTTATGTGACAGCAAACCACCACACTTTAATCGGAGTCCTTCCCTTACGCGATCTCCTCCTCTCCCCGAAAGAGGCTCGGCTCTCTAATATTCTTTCGGAAAAACCGGTATTTGTCCGAACAAAAACCCCGCTCGAAGATCTGAAAAAATTTCTGGACGCCTCTGCTTATACTGGACTCCCGGTGGTGGATAAATACGGGGAATTGGTCGGCGTAGTGAAACGCGCAGATGTAGAAGAAGCTTTAGGAGAACGCGCAGAAGAGACTCTCATGAAAATAAGCGGTATTGCGTTTGGTGAAGAACTCCGAAGCCTCCCTTTGCGTGATCGGACCGTTCGCCGCTTCTCCTGGCTCAGCGTCAACATTTTTCTCAACCTCATCTCTGCCAGTGTGATTGCGCTTTATCAAAATACTCTGTCAGAAGCAGTCGTTCTCGCGGTTTTTCTCCCCATCATCTCCGATATGAGCGGCTGTTCTGGAAATCAGGCGATTGCCGTCACTCTGCGGGAGCTGACGTTGGGGATCGTTAAACCATATGAATTTGCATGGGTCCTCTCCAAAGAAGCCCTTCTCGGAACGATCAATGGGCTCCTCCTTGGAGCCATTCTTGGCGCAGTCACCTTCATCTGGAAAGGAAACATTTACCTGAGCCTGGTCGTGGCTTTGGCCCTCGCGCTAAACAACCTCATTGCTGTCTCTATCGGAGGGACCATCCCTCTCTTTCTCAAGCTCTTTAAAAAGGATCCCG
Source organism: Deltaproteobacteria bacterium (assembly GCA_016205125.1). Lineage (GTDB taxonomy): Bacteria > Bdellovibrionota > O2-12-FULL-43-9 > JACQJE01 > JACQJE01 > JACQJE01. The sequence goes on from JACQJE010000151.1 coordinate 1,509, forward strand.
CTCTTGCCTCCGGCCCTATTCTCACCACCATTACAGACATGTGCGGCTTCTTCCTCGTGCTGAGCTTTGCCACATTGGTCCTTTCGAAAATAGCGGGATAGGCGTAAGCAGCCGCGCTACTTTGCCCAGCCACTCCCTTTTACCGCTGTCAGGTGGGATTCGATGCGCATCTTGTAGAAGGACCTCCAGACAAAGAGGAGAGAGAGCGCAAAAAAGATCCCGGAAAGGATAAAACTCGTCCCCCGGCTCATCTCAATGGCAAGTTCCACCGCAAGGAGACCGAAAAGCGTCGTAAACTTAATGATGGGGTTCATGGCGACAGAGGAAGTGTCTTTGAATGGATCCCCAACCGTATCCCCGACGACGGTCGCCGCGTGAAGAGGGGTCCCCTTCTGTTTGAGCACGACTTCGACGATCTTCTTCGCGTTGTCCCAAGCCCCGCCGGCATTTGCCATAAAGATCGCCTGGAACAGTCCGAAGATCGCGATTGAAATGAGATACCCAATAAAGAAGTAAGACTCGAGGCATGCAAAAGCAAGCGTGCTGAAGAAAACCGTCAGGAAGATGTTGAACATCCCTTTCTGCGCGTAATGCGTGCAGATCTCAACAACGCGCTTGCTATCTTCTATCGAGGCTTTTACCGCACCTGCGTCGAGTTTGATATTCGCCTTGATGAACTCTACCGCGCGATAGGCGCCTGTCGCTACAGCCTGGCAGGAAGCGCCTGTAAACCAGTAGATCACCGCTCCCCCTGTGATGAGACCCAGTAAAAGTGGAGGGTGCAAAATGGAGAGAAACTCCTGATGGACGGTCAGTCCATTGGTGAGGAGCATAATGATCGAGAAAATCAGAGTCGTTGCGCCAACGACAGCGGTGCCAATCAAAACTGGCTTGGCAGTTGCTTTAAAGGTATTTCCAGCCCCATCATTCTCTTCCAGATAGTGCTTTGCCCTATCAAAGTTCGGCTCAAAGCCAAAATCTCTCTCGATCTCACCTCTCACTCCAGGAAGAGTTTCAATCGTCGAGAGTTCGTAAACCGATTGCGCGTTGTCTGTCACTGGACCGTAGGAATCGACCGCGATGGTAACCGGCCCCATCCCCAGAAAGCCAAAAGCGATAAGACCGAACGCGAAGACGGTCGGCGCCACCATCAAATCAGAGAGCCCCGTATAAGTCACGCCATAGCCAACCGCCATCAACATCACAATCGCCAACCCCATCCAATAAGCGCTGTAGTTACCTGCAATGAGTCCGGAGAGGATGTTCAGAGATGCCCCCCCTTCCCGAGTGGCCGTCACCACCTCTTTTACATGTTTGGAATGGATAGAGGTAAAAATCCGAACCAGTTCGGGAATAATCGCTCCGGCTATTGTTCCGCAAGTGATGATAGTCGAAAGTTTCCACCAGAGAGTCCCATCTCCGAGATTTGGGATGAGGAGCCGGGAGACTCCATAGGTGACTGCAACAGAGGTCAGAGAAGTGATCCAGACCAATGTCGTCAGCGGAACTTCAAAGTTCATTTTTTCGACATGCGCATAGCGGGAATGGGCAACCCAATGATTGAGCCAATAGGAAACTGCGCTGGTCACAATCATCATGATCCGCATCGCGAAGATCCAGACAAGGAGTTGAACCTGATGCGAAAGCTTCGCTTCCTGCGTCGCTCCTGTGACTGCCAGCAGAATAAACGTAATGAGCGCAACACCCGTGACCCCATAGGTCTCAAATCCATCTGCCGTCGGCCCGATCGAATCACCCGCATTGTCACCCGTACAGTCCGCAATGACACCCGGATTTCGGGCATCGTCTTCTTTGATATTAAAGACTATTTTCATCAAATCCGAACCGATATCCGCGATCTTCGTGAAGATCCCCCCCGCAATCCGCAGTGCTGCTGCCCCGAGCGATTCCCCAATCGCAAAACCGATGAAGCAGGGGCCTGCGTAATCGCGCGGCACAAACAAGAGGATGAAGAGCATGATCACCAGCTCTGTACTGATCAGGAGCATTCCGATCGACATTCCGGCCTGCAGTGGAATGACGTAGGTGGGGTAGGGCTTCCCTCTCAAACTGGCAAAGGCAGTCCGGGAGTTGGCATACGTATTCATGCGGATCCCAAACCAGGCGACAGAGTAGCTTCCCGCAATCCCCACAAGAGAGAAAAGAAGAATGATCAATACCTTGGAAGCCTCCATCTCCCGGAGCCATCCAAAGTAAACCACCATGATCGCCCCGATGAAAAGCTCCAACAACAGAATGAATTTCCCCTGCGTGAGAAGGTAGGTTTTACAAGTCGCATAGATTAACTCAGAGATCTCTGCCATGGCCCGATGCACCGGCTTCCTTTTGAGGCGACGACACATCACAGCGCCAAAAAGCATTCCAAAGAGACAGATTCCCAGTCCCCCCAGAAGAAAGGTATGGCCGTCGATCCCCAAGAAAGAGACCGTTCTCAAATCGGGGAGGACGAGTTCTGCTTCACTAGATAATGCCGAGGGGATGACGCCAAAAATGGCTGTCAAAAACAAAAAAAGAATTCGAGAAAGACGCCATGATATTCTTCGGTCGCAGATCCTTCGCTGCACCTGAGGAGATGGTTTACGCTCGATCGCAGCAAAGGGCTCCTTCAGCATGATATTGCCAATCCTCATAATCTCTCCTCTAAAAATTGCGATTGGAGGCGGGATGTTACACTAATTTTTGACGTTAGAAAAGAGACTATTTTGGTAGCTCAATCTCTTCCTGCACGCAACTGTTGCAATCGCTGTTTATCACTGGTAAGGTGCCCATAATCTGTTGGCTATTGTTCTTATTGATCCACATTATTACAGGGAGGTATGACCATGAAATTCAGAAGTGTCTTTGCTTTCTTTCTCTCCATCAGTGTTTTGGCCATCGGGATTTCCACAACGAGCCAAAGTGCAGCGGCTCTCCCCTTTGGAC
>JACQJE010000142.1 GCA_016205125.1 Deltaproteobacteria bacterium
AAGTAAATATAAGTGGTTAGCTCTAATCCTAAGACTGGACGCACTTTTGTCAACTCGCTTTCTTGAGAAGGCCTTTTAACATTTCTACTGTTTTTCTGAAGACCAATTCCCCATGAAGATATTGATGCAGAATACTGCTAATGAACGTCTGATAGGGGATACCCATCCGATGAACATCTGTAAACGATTTTGATCTGATCTGCAGTGGAATCTCTGCTTGAAGTGATAAGATAGTCATTGTATGGTATCTCTACACCGTCCCTTATAAAAGTAGTCATGAAAGGAGTTCTAAAGATGAATCAGCATTGGATGCTCACGTTCTTATTTGCTTTTTTTCTGGCTTCTGGGTGCGCACACATCAGCGCGCTGACAGCCTATGGCGAGATGGAAAGGATCATCTCTCAAAGAACGTTCGAAGTCTCCATCCCTGTATCCACAGAAACCCTCTCTTGTAAGGAAACAGATTACGGAGACTTCTCTACCCTTCGATGGCCAGGCATTCGAGATGTTGCCAGTCTTAATGACAAGCATCATCATTTAAGCAGTGGAGGGTGGAAAGAAAAATGTAAATGGATCGACCCCATTCTGGAAGAGGCTGTCAGACAGGGAGGAAGCATTCGGACCACTGCCAGTGTGACCTTAAAAGAGATGATCACCTCTTTTAAACAATCGAAATATCCATGTGTGCGCTATTTGATGGAAAAAGTGGAGATACCGCTTGTGGGACATACCTATGCGAGCTATCAATACCTGACTTTGGAAATCCTGCCCGAGTCGCATTGTCCTGATCAGGAACGGTGATTTACGGCGATTTTCGGCTCTGACGCCGCACTTTCTCCCGCTGATCTGCTCTCTTCTTCTTCGTGTTGCAAGGCTATCTTTTGGGCGCCGGGCGTTCTTGTCATGTTTTGATTGGGCTGAGCCGATAGATAGCTAGTGGCAGTTCATGTAGAAATCGCAAAAAATAATATAGGGAGGAAAAAGCGATGCGAATCATCTCTATTGTAATAGTGGGTTGTGCTGTCGTTCTTCTGGTCGGGTGTGCTTCTGTGACACCGCGGAATCCCGAGGGGAGACAGCCTGCGGCGCTGGGCACGGAGCCGATTGCGGCAAAAGCCACCAACGAGATTGGGATTCAGCCGGTGGTGACGCGCCCGGAAGATCTTGAGAGGGTCTATTTCCCGTTCAACAGCTTTGAGCTGACTGCGGAAACAAGGCGGATTTTAAAGCGGAACGCGGACTTTCTCAAATCTCGTCCTAACCTTGCAGTTGAAGTGGCTGGACACTGTGATGAAAGAGGAAGCAAGGCGTATAATCAAACCCTTGCAAGAAAACGAGCGGAGTCTGTGCGCAATTATCTGACGAGTCTCGGTGTTGCTGCCCAGAATCTCTCGATTGCCTATTATGGAGACAGGATGCCAGCGGACAAAGAGCAGAATGAGGGCGCCTGGGCTTGGAATCGCCGGGTCGAGTTCTCTATTCTCACGAGATAAGCGCTCTTCTTTCCCATTGGAACACCCTCCGCTGATCTTCTCGGCGGAGGGTGTTTTTTTGTGGGTGAAACTGAAATCGCGGCTTGCCAAAATAAGTTCGCTTACCTTACAGTGACTTTTAGGATGCTGATGTTATCAAAAGAACCAAAGCGTACCTATCTCAAAGAGTATCAACCTCCGGCTTATCTCATTCCGGAAGTAGAACTTCATTTCGAGCTTTTTGAGGAGTACAGCTCCGTCCAATCGAAGCTCCATATCGTGAAAAACCAAGCAGTTAAAGGAGAAGCCCCCCTGAAGCTGAATGGGGAGAAACTGACGCTTGTCAGTGTGAAATTAAATGGAAAGATGCTCTCAAAGGAGGGTTATCATCTCACCGATACCCATTTGACCCTTTTGACACCGCCAGCCGATTTTGTGTTGGAGATTGAGACGGAGATCAAGCCGCAGGAAAACAAGGAGCTTGAGGGGCTTTATAAGACGGGGGGTATTTTTTGCACGCAGAATGAGGCGGAAGGTTTTCGAAAGATCACCTATTTTCTCGACCGCCCCGATGTGATGAGCCGATATACGACAACGATCACGGCAGAGAGACTTCGTTATCCTGTCCTCCTTTCGAATGGAAATCGAGTTGATGCCGGGAATTATAATCAGAGCCGTCATTTTGTGACATGGGAAGATCCGTTTCCAAAGCCCTGTTATCTCTTCGCCTTGGTTGCAGGAGATCTCGCCTGTGTGAGGGATCAGTTTGTGACGCAATCGGGGCGGCCCATTGACCTCAGAATCTATGTCGAGCCTGGGAATGAAGGGAACTGCGCGCATGCAATGGCTTCTCTCAAGAAGGCGATGAAGTGGGATGAAGAGACGTATGGGCTGGAATGTGATCTCGATACCTACATGATTGCTGCGGTCAAAGATTTCAACTTTGGCGCGATGGAAAATAAAGGACTCAATATTTTCAACTCGCTTTGCGTGCTTGCGGATCCGAAGATTGCAACAGATGAGGACTATGAGTGGATTGAGAGGATTGTAGGTCACGAATATTTTCACAATTGGACGGGGAATCGAGTGGCGTGCCGGGATTGGTTTCAGCTGACACTCAAAGAAGGTTTTACGATCTTTAGAGAGCAGGAATTCTCTGCCGATATGGCTTCCAGGCCGTTAAAGAGGATTCTCAATGTGAGGGGGCTTCGGGAGTCCCAGTTTCCAGAAGACTCGGGCCCGAATGCCCACCCGATTCGACCTGATTTTTACATTGAAATCAACAATTTCTATACCCCTACTGTTTACACGAAGGGGGCGGAAGTGATCCGCATGGTGGAAACTCTCCTGGGGAAAGAGACCTTCAGGAAGGGGGTGAAGGTCTATTTTGATCTCTGCGATGGAAAAGGGGTGACGGCTGAGGATTTTATTCGCGCAATGGAGATCGCTTCTGGCTGCGATCTTTCGCAGATGAAGCGTTGGTACAATCAGGCAGGCACGCCGATCTGCTCTGTGACGACGAATTATGATGCGGAGCGAAAAAGCTTTGAAATAACTGTGGAGCAGAAGCCGCCTGCGGTGGCAAAAGGAGAGGCGGAACCCTTTTATTTTCCGCTCACTGTCGGTTTACTCGACAGAGAGGGGATGGATATCCCCCTCGTCCTTGAAGGAGAGGAAGGGGGGGGCCGCGTATCGCGAACGAAAGTGTTGCCGATTTCTGATGAAAGGGAAACTTTTCGTTTTAAGAATGTCTCTAGCAGACCCGTTCCATCGTTACTCAGAAATTTTTCTGCCCCCGTGATTCTGGAATACGCTTATACCGAAGAAGATCTGCAATTTCTTCTGGCCCACGACAGCAATCTCTTCAATCGATGGGAAGCGGGACAGCAGCTTGCTGTGATGACATTGGAAAGGTTGATTTCAGCTCATCAGGAGGGGAACAGGCCGGAGGTTGCAGAGCCTTTTTTTAACACCCTCAGAAAACTCATTGGAAATCATGAACTCGATCTCGCCTTTAAAGGAGAAGCTCTGATCTTGCCCACTGAGAGAGTTTTGACCGAGCGAATGGCTCTCCCTGATTTTGACGCAGTATTTATGGCCCGCCATTTTCTGATGAAATCGATTGCGGGTGCCTTTGAGGAGTTGTTTCTCACGCTTTATAAAAGTCATCATGAAGGTGGACCCTATTCCAGCGACCCCCTTTCATCTGCGAAGAGGCGCCTGAAGAATGTCATTCTCGGTTACCTGGTTTTGCTGGAAAAAAAGGAATATTTGAAATTGGCGCTCGATCAGTTTCGCTCTGCGGTAAATATGACGGATAAAATGGCTTCTCTTGAGCATCTTTCTCACACCATGACCGAGGAATGCAATTCAGCTCTCAATCTCTTCTATCAGGAATGGAGAGAGAATCCTCTTGTGATCGTCAAGTGGTTTGAAGTGCAGGCACGCTCAAAGCGGCCAGATACGCTCTTGAGAGTGAAGGATCTTGAGAAAAATCCCTCTTTCGATCGATTCAATCCGAATCACATGAACGCCCTGTTCGATCTGTTTGCGGCGAATTTAGTCCGCTTTCACGATGCATCAGGCGAGGGGTATGAATTTATTGCGGAGAGAGTGATCGAAATCGATCAGTTCAGTCCAAAGCAGGCGGGTAAACTTGCAAAGTTTTTTAGCAAGTATTCTAAAGTGGATCCAAACCGCAGAGGAAAAATGCGCTATCAGTTAGAGAAAATTCTGGCTCGCAATTCTGTTTCGCCGGATGTGTTTGAAATTGTCTCTAATATTTTGAAGCCCAACTAAAGTATGTTAAAAGCAAAGTACAAGGAGTGATGTCATCATCGACAGGGAGGTCATCATGGGACGAATTGCTTCTCTCTTTCTTGTAGTCTTTGTTATCTCGCTTTTTGCCTGCGGCACTGAAAATACGTCAGAAGGTTTTGATGGGGCGTACAACCAGCCGCTCGATTATAGTAATGGGACATATTGCGTCATAGGCGAAGATCGGTCCTATCACGAAAGTGTGACTGTTCTCTCTGGTTCGCGTTCAGAGGGGGGGTATTGGGCTGAGGGGGGTGGCTGTATTCTGAGGCCCCTCAAAGAGGTTTGGGCTGTGGGACACAATCAGCCTCATCTCGTCTGGGATCGGGTAGATGATTATTCTGTAACAGTCAAAGAGCCTCCGCAAAATGTGACGCACTTTTACGAGGTCTTATATAAGGTCAAAGAGTTCTTTATTACTGTCGATTGGACCATGTATTGGTTCCACAGTATTCAGCGGGGGACTTTTGAAGATCCGAAAGAAGTGTTGATCAACTTTCAAAAGGTTGCCGGGACGAGTTACATTCCTTACTGGAAGGGGAGTATTTTATTGAAAGAGATTGCGCCCGGGGTGACGCAGTTTTCCATCCGCTGGCTCATTGATGCCAGTGAGCAGACTGAAGCGAAAGCGGCTGAATCTGTTCGTACGATGTACGAGAAGTTCAGGACGGGAGGGCCGAACTGGGAGCCGCTTCGTCCTGCTGTGTCTGTAAGAAAAGCTTCACAAGGAGGAGAAGATGAAAGGTTGTAAACTGTTGCTGGGAGTGGCATTGCTTTTGTTAATGGGGTGTAACGAATATAAGGTCCAGATCTGCACAGAGGCCAATCGTGTTGATATCCCAGGCCTTGAGGGAGAACACACGGTGTATCTTCAGGATCCAGTATCCCTCATGATGCACGAGGAGATTTTTTCTGTGGAGCGTGCGGGTGTCGGTCTCTATTCTGCTGCCGGTGTGGTAGCGCTCTATACTTGCAAATTTGGAGAAAAGATTCTTGTGGAAGCGCAGAATCTCTTCTCCGGCCAGGATACCTATTCCTCTTATTTTCTCTCGCGGGGAGAGGATGGGATGGATCTTGTAGTGGCTGCATTTGACAGAGAGAAATTGAGCAGAGAAGGGGTGACTTTCACAGTAGAGCCGCGCACACTCTTTGGTCGGATGGACTACCATGTTCTTAATGTCGATAACCAAAATATAGCTCCTGAGGAAATAGCCCAATTTCTTCACCCGACTTCCATAGTCATCAAGGTCTATTGACAGACTTGCGGAACCTATCTGCTTTTCGATCCGGGGATTGGCTGGTAAAGGCAATACGCTCGCAAGGCTGATCCCCGGATTTTTGTGTGTGAGTGGCGTTTGAAAAATCCCACTGTTTGTGCGAAAAATGGCCTCAATGATTGAGGCGATGATCGATGGAAGTCCTTTTACAACTCAAGAATATCGAAAAGCACTATGGGGCCAGAGCGATCTTCGAGAAGGCCAGTGTTGCGATCAACAGCGATCAGAAGATCGGGGTGATCGGGCGCAATGGCGCCGGAAAGTCGACCCTCTGCCGGATGATGACCGGGGTAGAGGAAGTGGATGGGGGAGAGATTGTCAAAAACTCCCTCTTGAGAATCGGGTATCTCGAACAGCATGATCCTTATCAACTCCATGAGACCATTCTTGAGTTCTTGATCCGCTACACTCATCGAAAAGAGTGGAAGTGTGGAAAGATAGCCGCCAAGTTTGAGATGGCCGGAGAGTTGCTCAATACCAAAATTGAGAATCTCTCCGGGGGGTATCGAACCCGGGTCAAACTGGCCGCAATGCTGTTAATGGAGCCGAATCTCCTCATTTTGGATGAACCGACGAACTTTCTCGATCTACACACGCTCATTTTACTCGAAGAGTTTTTCAACGATTTTGAAGGGGCTTTTCTCATCGTCTCCCACGATCGGGAATTTCTCAAAAATACCTGCACGCATACTCTGGAGGTCGAGAATGGCGATCTCACTCTTTATCCTGGAAATGTTGAAGAGTATTTAGCGTTCAAGGAAGAGCAACTTGAGCACGCTCTGCGCTACAACAAGAATATCGAAGACAAGCGCAGGCAGCTCCAGGCCTTTGTCGATCGCTTTCGAGCTAAGGCGTCGAAGGCCGCACAAGCTCAGTCGAAATTACGACAGATGGAAAAGCTCAGCCGGATTGAAATTGCGCATTCAGGGAAGCGAGTCAAAATTCGAATCCCCTCGGTGGAGAAGAGAAAAGGTCTGGCCCTCCAGTGCAAAGAGTTCGCTATTGGCTATCCCAACCATCTTGTTGCCCGCCATATTCACCTCGCCATTCCCAGAGGCACCCGAGTTGCCGTCTTAGGGGACAATGGAGAGGGGAAGACCACTTTTCTCAGGACGTTGGCAGGAAGCCTCTCTCCCATCAGCGGGACCTATCGGTGGGGATACGGAGTTGAATTTGGCTATTATGCACAGCATGTCTATTCTGCTTTAAGCTCTTCAAGCGATGTCTATTCTCACCTGGAGCGGCATGCCGCAGAGGGGGTGACCCGTCAGGATATCCTCGAGACGGCAGGTACTTTTCTCTTCCGTGGAAACGATGTCGAGAAGAAGATTTCTATCTTGAGCGGGGGAGAGAGAGCGCGACTCTGTCTCGCAGCCCTCCTTCTGACTAAGAACGATGTTCTCCTGCTCGATGAGCCGACGAACCATCTCGATTTTGAGACCGTGGAAGCATTGGGGGGAGCACTGCGTGACTATAACGGAACCCTCTTTTTTGTCAGTCACGATCGAACCTTTGTGAATCTTTTGGCGACCGATATCATTGAGGTGAGGGAGGGATCGATTACGAGATACCCTGGGAGCTATCAGGATTATGTTTATCACCTCCAGCATCGCGTGCATGTAGAGGTCAGTGCTGTAACTCAAACTCAGTCGCTTAGACAAGAGGGTTCCTCTCCTCGCATGTCGTCTTCTCACGAGCAGCGAAAACTCTGGCAGGTTGAACTGAGGAAGACAAAGTCGGAGTCGAAAAAAATCGAGACCCAAATTGACCGCCTTACTCAAGAGAAGAACGCGCTTTTAGCTGTTCTTGTGGCACATGTTGCGGAATATTCCCGTGAACGCTATGAGCGATTGCAGGAGCTCAACGATCTCCTGGAAAAAGAAGAGCAGAAATGGCTCAATCTGCAGGCTAAAATGGAAGAACTGAGTCAGAAGAAGGAGGGCTAATGGAAAAAGTACCCTTTACACCCGACGGCTATGCAGCTCTAAAGGAAGAGCTCAAGAGGCTGAAAACCGTGGAGCGCCCGAAGGTTTCGAAAGAGATTGGAAAAGCGCGTGAACATGGGGATTTGCGGGAGAATGCGGAATATAAGGCCGCAAAAGAACATCAAGGTGTTGTGGAAGCTCGCATTCGTGATTTAGAGGACAAGCTTGTCAGGGCGGAAGTGATCGATCCCTCGAAGATTGATGGGACGACGGTTAAGTTTGGAGCCCGCGTCAAATTACAAGACATAGAATCAGGCAATGCTGTCGAATATCACATCGTGGGTCCTTATGAGGCAGACCTGGAGAATGGTTCGATTTCGGTTCTCGCTCCATTGGCGAAGGCATTGATTGGCCGGGAAGTTGGAGATCAGGTAGAAGTTCGTGTTCCTAAGGGGATTCGAACTTTTGAGATTCTCAATATTCGCTGGAAGTAGGTGAAGGATTTTGGGAAACCTATTTGTTGGACAGGTTTGAAGAAAGTTTCACGATGAAGGCTTGGTCATCATTATGGATGACCTCGTATTTTTTTGAGTGAAGAAGTTGTTCTACCCCTCTTTTGTCAGATTCTTCTGTAAAATACTCATGGATTCCGATTAAATACTCTGCTCCGAGTGCAATGCGTGGAGCGAGAAATCGCTCGTCAACTGCTTCAGACGGGCTCGCATTCCAACCTTTCCGATGCGCATTGTAGAGCATGCTCGGGTTGCTCTTGTTGACTGCAATGACAAGGGCATTGGGTTCAGTTTTCTTTCTCACCTCTTCTCCGAGGCGGAGTTCTGCAGAGATTTCTCTTGATTCGGGAGCCATGTATCGAAGGGTATAGCGCCGCAGCCCCTCTCCTGAGGCTCCCAACAGGGCGACGCACAACAAAAGGGTCATCTTATTCTGAAGGGAGGGTCTTCTCCAGGAGGAAGCGAACACCTTGCCGATCATCGCTGACGCCGGCAGCATGAAAGGGACTTGATAATACTCATGCAAGTAGTTCCCCTTTCCGACAATGATGAAAAAGATGAGATTGGCAATCAACCAGTAGTCGAAGACTTTCTCCTCTCTGCTGTGCCTCTTCACCCAGAGTCCTATAAAAAAGAGAGGGACGAGGAACCAGACCATATGACGCTTGGCAAGGTAAAGGATGACGATTTTTTTCCAATAGTCCCAAGTGACCAGCATCTCCCAATTTCCCCATTTATCCGTTCCATACTGCCAGATCGAAAAGGTGTTGTGATGGTTTAGATAGAGCTGGTGAGCATGCAGATACCAGAGGACGATCGGGCTAAAAATCGTGAAGGCATAAAACCAGAGGGTGCCCTGACAGAGTGTTTTCCTGCCGTACTTCATCCACGCTAAGGAGAGAAGGGGGAGACCGATGTAGAGCGTGTGGAGTTTGATCATGCACGCGATTGAGATAGAGAGCGCAGAAAAAATGAGACAGGTTTTTCTTTCCGTATCGAGCCACTTCGAGAAAAGATACATTCCGAGCATAATCGCCATGAGAAGGGTTCCTTCTGGCATGAAGGTTCGCGTGTAATAAATATTGAGGGGAAGGAACGAGAAGATGAATGCAGACCAGAGGGCTGTTTTTTCACCAAGATAGCGTTTTACAAAGAGATAGAGGAGATAGATGGCCAGCAGTGAAAAAATGGCGGAGAGGATGCGACCGAGCGCTTCATGAACGCCAAATATGCTGTAAAGAAGCGAAACAAGAAAGGGATAGATCTGAAACTCCGACTCCACATACCCCTGAGAATTTCCACCCCAGTCGATTTGAGGATAAAAGAGTTTGTAACCATTTTCATGGAAGTTTCTGGCAATGGCGGCTGTATCGCCTTGTCTCCACGAGTGCATGCCGATGATCGGCGCATGGATGTGATAGAGACGGACTAGGAGAGCCGAAGCGAGAATCAGGAAAAGAATTTTTTGGGGTTTTACCGTCATATAGAAAAGGTTCATAACAGATTTTGCTGGACAGCTTCAATCCTGCTGAAGTGGGACTGCATTTTCAGTTTTTTGTCGGGCGCGACATGTCGTCAGGAGGATACAAACTCAAGGCTGACAGAAACTGTTGACTTTAATCTCATTTTTTGAGCAAATATAGAAATTATTTAGCCAGGAAAGTGGTATTGCCATCAGGAGGATGATATGAAAAAAAGGATTGTTGCTCTCCTTCTTGCCATTCTTCTTGCCCCCACAGCATTTGCTGACCAAAAGGCCCTTAAAGCAAAAATGCTGAAAGATCTCGATGCTCTCAAGACTCTTTTTGAAACGGACTATGCCCCAGCGGAATGGAAAAAAAGCTTTTTCGGATGGAGTCTTCAGACGGCGATTAATGATGCAAAGGATCGGGTCAAATCTTGTGATTCGATGACGATAAAGGGGTATCATCAGATCCTGAGAGACCTTTTTAACTCAATGAAGGATTACCATGTCGGAATTCGCTTTCATTCGACTGAGAAATCAGTTCTCCCCTTCCAGATAAAAGGGGCGGATGGAAGATATTTCTTTGTATACCTTGATCGCGATTTTCTCCCTGAAAAGAGCTTTCCCTTCAAAGAGGGGGATGAACTGATCCAATTTGGTGAGATCTCAACAGGGGATGCTGTCAGAGAATTTCGGAAAATGCTTGGCAATAACGCGAGCAAGACCGATGAAGCTTTGGCTGAAATTCTGCTGACGCGCAGATCGGGAAAGGCTGCGAGAACGGTGCAGAAAGGCCCGATCATGCTGACCATTAGACGTAAGGGGACCGATAAGCTCGTCAGGCACCAGCTTATCTGGGATTATGCGCCAGAAAAGATCAACTACGATGTCGACTTTGTTCAGCCAGATAAAGAGGCGCGAATTCGCGGCGAGCATCGTGCGAACTTCTTTGATAAAAAAATGATGACCCCTTACTGGACCGATTTCAACGGAGTTGATTTAGGTGAGAACCCGCATTTACTGGGCTCCAAGGTCGGCTTTATTCCTGCGCTTGGGGAGAAAGTGTGGCAATCCTCCGCAGAAAACTCCTTTGATGCATACATCTACCAGACAGAAGGGGGGAAGAAAATTGGTTACCTTAGAATCCCGCATTACGACACAAGCGATGGAAGCGCGTTCATTAAGATTGCCTATTTTCAGGAACTGATCGCGCGTTTTAGTGATGAGACTGACGCATTGGTGATTGATCAGATGAATAACCCTGGAGGGTCGGTCTTTTATCTGTACGCTGTAGCTTCGATGCTGACTGATCAGGCGCTCCTGACTCCTCGCCATCGCATGACGATTACTCAGGCGGATGTTTTTGAAGCCTATGAGACCTTGCCCAATCTCGAGAAAATCAAGAATGATGAAGAAGCTGTCCGGGAAATGGGAGATTCGCTGAGCGGGTATCCGGTGACCTATCAGATGATTCGCTACTTTATTGAGTATTGCCGCTTCATCATTGCGGAGTGGAATGCCGGGAGAACGCTGACTCATTCATACTACCTCATGGGGGTGGATGCGATCAATCCCGCGCCGGTTCACTACGCGAAGCCGATTCTTCTCCTGGTCAACAGCCTCGATTTTTCAGGCGGAGATTTCTTTCCGGCGATCCTTCAGGACAACAAGCGTGTCACCGTCTTGGGGACGAGGACAGCAGGTGCTGGAGGTTATGTGCTTGAGAGAAAATACCCGAATCAGTTTGGGATCGATTTCTTCACAGTGACAGGATCGATCGCGGAGCGGGCCTCTCAACTGCCGATTGAGAATCTTGGTGTTGCTCCAGACATCGAGTATGAGGTGACAGCCGAAGATCTTCAGAACAACTACGCCGATTACGTTGCGACGATCAATAGGGCTGTGGCTGACTTGCTTCAATAAGAAACAAGTCTTATTCCTCACTCGCTTCCAGAAAGATATCCCCCGTTAACTCATAGAGCCCAGCCTCATTGGCGAGGTAGATTTCCCCTATCAGAATGGTGGCTGTGAGATGCCTCAGGACATATTGGAATGGGGGTGTGGGGTCATTTTCAGTAAATCGCGCCGCGCCTTCCTCGATTTTTCCTTTGGCGATCCCATGGACCTCTTGGTTATCGATGACGAAGGTGTAAGTAAGGACGAGTTCCCCCTCATCTCCGGCGATGAAACGGACTCTCAGCGGCCAGGAGTTGTCATTCATTCGGTAATCCCGAAAGAAGCCGCGCCACTCATTTCCCTGAACGAGAGTTTCAACGGTTGTATTTTCAATGAGGAGATGGGGTCCAAAGGGGAGAGCCGCTGCACTTTGGCTCGTTGTGGAAATCCCGATGGCCAAAACACTGATGGAGAGAAAGAAAGCAAAGACACTTCTGAAT
>JACQJE010000143.1 GCA_016205125.1 Deltaproteobacteria bacterium
ATATACCGGGTGTCCCGGGAATAGGGATCAAAACGGCGGTTGAACTGATCCAAAAGTTTGGCTCTCTTGAGGCTCTTCTGTTGCGCGTAGAAGAGATCGAGAAGACAAAAAGAAAGGAGAATCTCAAAAAGCATGCGGACGCGGCGCGTCTCAGCAAGGAACTCTTCCTCATTCATTGCGCTGTCGACATCGATGTGAGCCTGGAGGCTTTTTCCAGAAAAGAGATTGATCGGAAAGCGCTCCTTGAACTCTTTAAGAAACTCGAATTCTACGGCCTCATCAAACGCCTCTCGCTTCGTGACCGGGAGACCGCGCCTCCCCTCGCAGAGCGCGAAGTGGTGAGGGACTGCGATTCGCTGGAGCGGTGGCGAGAGGAGATTATTGAAGGAGGAATTGTCAGCATCGATACAGAGACGACAGGACTTGATGCGATGCGCGTTTTGCTGGTGGGGATTTCTCTCTGTATTCCACAGAAAAAAAAGCTCAAATCGGCCTATATTCCGATTGGACACAAAGGTCCAGATGCTGGCCAACAGCTTGATTTGGCGCAAATCAGAGAACTCCTTGGTTCTGTAATTTCCGATCCGCGCATTTCCAAGATCGGACAGAACGCAAAATACGACATCCTCGTTCTTCGAAGACATGGGCTCCCCATGGAGGGTCTCGCGTTTGATACGATGGTCTCTTCTTATCTCCTCAACCCGGAAGGGAAGCACAACCTCGATGACCTTGCCCTTGAGTATATGAACTATCACACGACTTCTTACAGCGATCTCGTTCCCCGCGGCTCCACTTTTGCAGATGTTTCAGTGGATGCTGGGGCCGATTACTCGTGCCAGGATGCGGAAGTGACTTATTCCCTCTTTAAAATTTTTGAATCCCTGCTGGAGAGAGAGGGCCTGGGCCTACTCTTCCGGGATGTGGAGAACCCGCTTGTTTCGGTTCTGGCGGCGATGGAATACAAGGGGGTGAAAATCGATGTGCCCTTTTTGAAGGCATTTTCGGCAGAGATTGCGAGCGGGCTGGCCGTGCTGGAAGAGAAGATTTATGCGTCTGCCGGGGAACAATTCAATATCAATTCCAACCGCCAGCTCAGTACCCTTCTTTTTGAAAAATTGAGGCTCCCCGTTTTGAAATCGACGAAGACCGGCTATTCCACCGACACCGATGTCCTGACTCAACTCAAGCAGAAACATCCTCTCCCAGGGCTCATATTGGAGTACCGCGAGCTTGCAAAACTCAAATCGACCTATGTCGATCCCATTCCGAAACTGGTTCATCCTGAAACGGGGAGAATCCACACCTCTTACAATCAGACCATGACTGCGACAGGGAGATTGTCCTCGAGCGAGCCGAATCTCCAGAATATCCCTCTACGGACCGAGCGGGGACGGCGGCTCAGAGAAGCCTTTATTGCAGAGAAAGGGAGTCTCTTAATTTCGGCAGATTATTCCCAGATCGAGCTTCGCCTTCTGGCACATCTTTCGGAAGATCCAGCTCTGATGGAAGCTTTTCAGCAGGGGGAAGATATCCACAGCCGCACGGCGAGCGAAGTGTTTGGCGTGCCATCCGGTGCAGTGACACCCGAGATGAGGAGAATGGCAAAAGTGATCAATTTTGGAATTCTCTACGGGATGTCTGCGAGCCGGTTATCGCGGGATCTCGATATTCCAAAAAAAGAGGCGGAATCTTTTATTGAGCGTTATTTTTCCCGCTTTTCCAAAGTGAGAGCGTATCTCGATGGCTCTATTGAACAGGCGCGGAAGACGGGCGCTGTGACGACGATTTTAAACCGGCGCAGATACCTTCCGGATATTCAGAGTTCCAGTCCGATGCTCAGAATGAATGCGGAACGGATGGCGATGAACATGCCGATTCAAGGGAGCGCGGCAGATCTGATCAAAATCGCCATGGTTCGCATTCATGAAGAGCTTTACAGACAGAGACTCCCTGCCGAGATGATTATGCAGGTTCACGATGAGCTGATTTTGGAGGCCGATGAGCAGATGGCCTCCGAAGCGGCAGAAATTCTCCGCGAACAGATGGAGGGGGCGGTTGCATTGAAAGTCCCCTTGAAGGTGGAAGTCCGCTCAGGAAAGAACTGGCGCGCCCTCTCCCACCAATGACGCACCATGTCATTGAAATCATTGAAAATTTTGGTAGACAAAAATATTTCTCGACGCTATAAGAAAAATCAGCTTAAGATCAGATGAAGATCTTTCCTCTTGAAGGAGATGCGGTATGTCAATGTTACGCGCAGTCGCAAGTGGAACGCTGATGCTAACCCTCCTGCTTGCGGGTTCCCCCCTTCGGGCAGATGAAAACGATCCTTTCGGGATGGAGCCTTTCTCTGAGCAGTCTCATCGTGTGCAGTCTGGGCCCATCCGCGGCAGCTTTACTCATAAAACGGTTAAGAAGGGGATAGGGTGGCAATATACCTGTCCCGCAGAGACCCGCTATCGAGTGAGCTATGCCGCTATTATTGATGAACCGACGCTCAATATCAATTACCTCGATCGCAACGCGATGGATATCACCCTCTGGATCAGGGATATCCCTCTCGAGATTGAGGTCTATCACCGCGGCAAAAAGACGGCTTGTCAGTGGTTCAATGTTGCCACTCTCGTTGCGCCCAAAGAGAGCAAATTTACCGCCTATGCAGATTCTGCTTATTTCCACTTCATTTTGACTCCGGTGACAGATGCGGATGGTGCAGTGAATGAAGTGACGAAGTATGACACGCTGATCAAGAGCAATACATCGATCTACGATTTTGAATGGACCAACTGGATCATCACTAAACTGCCAAAATGGGCGAACAGCCTCCTTAATGATAATCTGGATTACCTCATCAATCAGAAGCTGAGAGAGACTCTTTCCTCTGAAGCGGCGTGGGAAATCTCTGATAGGATTGGAGTGGAGTTGTCGAAGCACATTGTGTCAGAGGAATAAATTGCTGCCGAAGCCGAAAGCCCTCTCACGAGGCCGCAGGCATTTTGTCTTTGTCTTCAGTGTTCATCCGGAAATGAAATTCGTTATGAGGCCGAGCGAAAGATATTGCAACAAGGCTGAGGGAAGAAAAGACGCCAACGGCGTGCCACTTGGCACGTTGAGGCGTCTTTTCGACCGAGAACGAAGTTGCAATATCTTGCAGCCGGCCGCAATAGAATTTCATTTCCGGATGAACACTATTTAAGGGCATGTCTTTTGATCTTGTCGTGGAAAGTCGAGTTGGCAACCCCGAGCATTCGTGCCGCCTCACGCTTATTCCAATTGCATTTGCGAAGCGCCCTCAATAAGTAATAATGCTCAATTTCATCAAGGGTCGCATTCTCTCCCAAAGGCTCGATCTTTTCTGCATAATCAAAAAATTTCCAGTGGAGGATGTCGATTTTTTCACCCTCGCTCATCAGGAGGGTTCGCTTGATGACGTGCTGTAATTCGCGAATGTTCCCGGGCCAGGCATGGTTCTGCAGTTTCTGCAAGGCCCTCTCTGCAAGTTCGACATCGGGCTGTATCTGCTGAGCAAATTTTTTAGCGAGGAGGGGGATATCCTCTTTTCTCTCGCGAAGAGGAGGGAGATGGATGTGAAGCACGTAGAGACGATAAAAGAGATCCTCCCGAAAAGAGTTGAGACGGGCCTCCTCTTTGAGATCTTTATGGGTGGCCGCCACAATGCGAAGATCGACCTTCTTAGCGGCGTCACCTCCCACCGGTCGGATTTCTTTGTACTCCAAAGCTCGCAGGAGCTTGCTCTGGAGGGAGTATGGGAGTTCGGCGATCTCGTCCAGAAAGAGTGTTCCATGGGAGGCGAGTTCAAAAGCCCCCATCCGAGTCTTCTCGGCCCCTGTAAAGGCGCCTCTTATATGCCCAAAGAGCTCACTTTCGATTAACTCTGGAGCAATCGCACTGCAGTTGAGGGGGATAAAGGGACCGCGTACGCCGCTTTTCTGGTGAATGGCCCGCGCAACCAGCTCTTTTCCCGTACCAGTCTCTCCTGTGATCAGAACGGTTTCCTTCGATGGAGCAATCTTATGAATGAGCCGAAAGATCTGATGCATTTTTGGATCATTGGTGATCATCCCCTCAAATTCAGAGAGTGATGCCACAGGAATCTCCCCAATTTTTTCGCTCTTTCTCTGAATGGAAAAGAGAATCGTCGTTTTGCCTAGATAAATTTCATCTTTGGAATTGAGCGGCGCGGCCTCTTTGATCTGAACCTGATTGATCTTTGTGCCATTGGTACTCTTCAAGTCCCTGACGAAGATTTTTCCTGACTCGCAAAAGAGTTCGCAATGAAGCTTTGAGACATAGGGATCGGCAAGGATCACCTTGCAGTCAGAAGCGCTCCCAATCGCAATGGGCAGATCGGATGCTTCGAACGTGACCTTCCGTTTTTTTTCCTCTCCTGGAGAGACGATTTCCAGTGTGAGGGTGGAGGTTACGAGAATCCCCTGCCGGGGATCGAAGTGCAAAAGAAGAGTCTTATCGAACGGTTCTGACTTGCCCAAATTCACCACCTCCCTTTAGTGCGGTGGATCAAGGATCTGTTTGCCATGTTTGCAGCGGAGATAGCATGAGGAGGTCGGCGCGTCAAACTGAGAACGAAATGAGAGAGCTTTGCAGCTGTCCGCAGGCATTTTGTCTTTGCTTTCAGTGTTCATCCGGAAATGACAATCGTCACGAGGCCGAGCGAAAGATATTACAACAAGGCCGAGGGAAGAAAAGAGGCCGACGGCGTGCCACTTGGCACGTCGAGTGCCTCTTTTCGACCGAGAACGAAGTTGCAA
>JACQJE010000146.1 GCA_016205125.1 Deltaproteobacteria bacterium
GCACTAAACGGTAACAGTAGATACCAAAAATCAGTAAAGATGTCATGGTTTTTCTCTGCGCATCTTTTCCAAGAGAATCTGCAGTTCCTCTCTCAAAAGGGGATTGCCTTTTTCCCTAGCTCCCCTCCTGACCAACACCACTACATCATTTTTGGACAGGAAAGCAGCCTTGTCTGATCGAAAAACTTCTCGTATCACCCTCTTGATGCGATTCCGCTCTACCGCCTGACCGACCTTTCTCGAGGCAATGATGCCGAGTCGCAAAGAAGAATGGGGTGATTTGCCAGGAGGAGGCTGGGTGAACAGAACAAAAAACCGCCCTGCGATCCTGGAATCTCCTCCCAGGATCCGGGAAAAATCGCGACTCTCTTTTAGGCTGTGAAACGTCAGAGGCACTACCTTGAAAATGATTATTTACCTGGAACCGTAACCGCAAGGACACGCCGCCCTTTTGCGCGCCGTCTCTTGAGGATCAGCTGTCCGCTTTTGGTCGACATCCTCTTGCGAAAGCCGTGAGTTCTCTTCCGCCGGACTCTGCTCGGTTGATAGGTTCTTTTCATGGCATAAGCCCCCGCTCGGTTCCAGCCTGCATGGGTGAAACTCATATTCTGTCTGAGGAACATTGTCAAGAAATCCAGCGGCGACCCTTGCTTAGCGCTAGGCGGCTTGTCTGGTTTTTTGCGCATCCAGGATTTCTCTGATCTTTCGCGCCAGATCGTGCAGAGAAAAGGGTTTCTGTATAAAATAGAGATCCGGCTCCAAAATACCCTGTTTTACAATGGAATTGTCTGTGTATCCGGAAGCGTAAAGCACCCTGATTCCAGGAATGACAAGTTGCGCTTGCGCGGCGAGTTCTTTTCCATCCATTTCCGGCATTACAACATCGGTCATGAGAAGATGGATTCCCTTATCCCGGCTGTTTTTTGCGAGGATGAGAGCCTCTTTGCCGCTCCCTGCTTCCAAAACATGATATCCAAAATCCTTTAGACCCCGAGTGATCACTCCCCGCACGGCGACATCATCTTCCACGAGGAGAATAGTCTCACTGCCTCGGGGAACAACTGCTTCCACTTTGTGTTTCATAAATGGTTCTGCTTTTTCGTGTACGAATGGCAAATAAATCTTAAAGGTTGTTCCTTTTCCCACTTCGCTGTAATACCCGATATGTCCACCCGCTTGTTTGACAATGCCATAAGAAGTCGCCAATCCAAGGCCTGTTCCCCGCCCCTTTTCTTTAGTGGTGAAGAACGGTTCAAAAAGATGCGATTGCACCTCCCTGCTCATGCCCCCTCCCGTATCACTCACGGCAATCATGACGTACTCTCCCGGCACAACTTCAAAATGGTCCCTCGCATACACTTCATCTAAAGTGACTCTTTTCGCTTCTATCTCGAGTTTGCCCCCTTGAGGCATGGCGTCACGCGCATTGATTGCCAAATTCAGGACGACCTGCTCCACCTGGACAGGATCTACTTTTACGACCATATTTTCATTGGATTGCAGGGTGTGCAATTCAATGTCTTCTCCCAGGAGACGCCTCAGCATTTCATCCATACTCAGAACCAGTTCGTTAAGGTCGATCGGCCGAGGCTGAACGATCTGGCGGCGGGAAAATGCAAGGAGCTGCTTTGTCAGCACTACAGCCCGTTTAGCCGCCCGAATGATTTCAGCCAGGTCATTGCGGATCTCCTCGTTCAGTGTCTCATCTTTTAACCGCAGTTCCGCGCATCCAATGATGACCGTCAGGATGTTATTGAAATCATGAGCAATCCCGCCAGCAAGACGACCAATGGCTTCCATTTTCTGAGATTGAAAGAGCTGATCTTCAATCTTTTTTTTCTCAAGAATTTCATCCTGCAGGGCGGCTGTCCGCTGTCTCACTTCCTTTTCGAGATCTTGATTTAAGCGGACCGCTTCTTCGTACGTGGAGATGAGAAGATCCAGGATCTGCTGTTTTTCTGAAGTGATAGTAAATTTTTCTCCACGAAGATAGATGTCAGCGCCGATCTCAAATGTTTCGTTCTTTCTCACTTCGTAATTTTTCAAAATATATTCGATGCGCAGAAGAAGATAATCTTCGACATAAGGTTTTCGGACGAAGCTGTCGGCACCACACTGGAGCCCTTTGATAATATCTTTAGGGGTCGAAAGGGAGGTCACCAGGAGAACAGGAATTTCTTTGAGGCGGCTGTCCCGCTTCATTTCACTGCAGAGCGCATAGCCATCCATTTCTGGCATCAGTATGTCACTCAGCAGAAGATCGGGGAGGATCTGCTGAGCAAAAAGAAGGGCCTCTTTTCCGTTTCTTGCAATCTTGACCTCATAACAATGCTCTTCCAGGATGGTTCTCAACTGCTCGGCCTGTGTGGTACTATCTTCTGCAACCAGAATCAGTTTTTTCTCTCTCTCTTTATTCCCCCCCATACTTCTTCTCCTCTCTGCTGTGGTTGATGATCCTGATTAACGCTTCAGCAATCTCATCTGGCGGAAGAATATACTGAGCTGCACCCAATTGAATCGCTGTTCCTGGCATTCCAAAAATGGCTGAACTCTCTTTATTTTGCGCGATGGTGACAGAGCCTGAATCCCGCATCAGCTTCAATTCGTCCGCGCCATCGGCGCCCATTCCGGTGAGAAGGACCCCAATGGCATGTTTTCCCATGACATCAGCGACGGAGCGGAAAAGATGCGCAATAGAAGGACACATTTCGTTTGTCCTCTCATTCTGATCTAAAGAGATCGTGCCGCGCGGGGTCACCCCCATATGAAAACCGTTGGGTGCCACATAAGCGCAGGCAGGCAGCAACCTCTCTCCGTCTGCGGCAATCTTCGTCGGGAATCCCGAAGTGTGATTCAGCCAGGAGACAAATCCTTCCATAAAGCCATCGGCTATGTGCTGGACAATCAGGAGCGATGCGGATAAATCGCGCGGCAATTGAGACAAGATCGTCTGCAAAACGAGGGGTCCCCCCGTCGATGCGCCGAACGCGACCACCTCGATTTCTGCGGGGGATCTAGCCACCTTTTGCGCCGCTTGTTCACGAGCGGCCGAGACCGGTTTTTGGGGGAAGCGACGGATCACCTTTACTTCCGACATCAACTTCACCGTTTGAATGAACTCAGCAGTACTCTTGGCGTGGTCCGGATGATCGATCCCTTCTGGTCTCGCAGCGATGGCCAGAGCGCCCGCTTCCATGGCATGAAAGGTCATCTCCACATCCTCTCTTACGGTACTGCCGCTGACAATCACAATTGGCACCGGAGAGATTTCCATGATCTTGCGGGTCGCATCGATTCCATTCATTTTCGGCATATGGATGTCCATCGTCACCACGTCCGGCCTTTTCCGCTTGATGAGGAAGAGAGCCTCTTCTCCATTCGCGGCTTCCCCCACCACAGAAATGTCAGGATCAGAAGTGAGAAGCTGGCAGATAAACTCCCGGATGACAGCGGAATCTTCTACCACCAGAACCTTGATCACTTTTCCCTCACGCGAGTTGATGAATGATTTCCAACAGGTTGCTCTGATCAAAACTGCTCTTCACAATATAGGCGTTCGCGCCGACTTCCATTCCCCGCTGCCGATCATCCCGGGATTCCAACGCCGTCACTAAGACAATCGGCAGGTCAGCCAATGTTTTGTGATTGCGCACTTTCGATGTCAGTTCGAAACCATCCAGGCGGGGCATATCGATATCCGAGACAATGAGATCGAAATGTTCGGCGGCCAATTGAGTATAGGCATCCTGACCGTCGACGGCGGTTTTCACTTCATACCCTGCAGACTCGATAATATTCTTGAGCAGGGTCCGCGTCGTGATCGAATCTTCCACCACCAGAATGCTCTTCTTTTCTGCAGTCATCACGGGTTCTTCAGATTCTCTGCTGATCTCCTCACTTTTCGCAATCGCCGTCTGGATGAGCTCTGCCGCATTCAGAACGGGGACAACCTGCCCCGCACCGATGACGGTGGCCCCTGTGACGGACCGGATATGAGAAAAGGGGTGACTCCATGTTTTGACGAGCACTTCTTTCTCTTCTTCTATCGCATCAACTGAGAAGGCCAATCGGTTCTCCGCGGCGGCTAACACGATGACGGATCGGTAGTCCCCCTCCCCCTTCTCATCTCCCGGCTCGACGGCGAGATCCAGGACATTGCCCAAATTTGCCAAAGAAACGGCGTTTCCATCCAATTCTACCGTTTCCCGATCTTCGACGGTCTGAATGTTTTCTTTATGCACCCGCAGGACCCTTTCCACTCTGGCTGTCGGAATGACAAAGAGATGACCCTGACTTTTAATGAACGTCCCCCTGAAGGTCGACATCGTCATCGGCAGAAGAAGGCGAAAGAGAGATCCCTTGTCGGCTTCTGTTTCGAGAGAGATTTTGCCATTGAGCCTCTCCACTTTTTCCCGGACAATGGCCAGACCGAGGCCGCGGCCAGAGATGTCTGTGATGAAGGAACTCGTAGAGAAACCTGAACGACAGATTGTTTCCAAAACCTCTTCCCAACTCAGTTTCGAGGGATCTTTCGGTTTGATCAGACCGAGCTCGATCCCCTTTTGGCGAATCTTTTCAACATCCATCCCTCCCCCATCGTCACGAACCGTCAGTTCAATTTTTCCCCCCTCTTTGGGAACGATGAAGAGTTCGATTTTTCCGCAAGCCGGTTTCCCCTTTCGCACCCTCTCTTCAGGCTTCTCAATGCCGTGATCGAGGGCATTCCGGACAAGATGAAGGATAGGATCTTTCATTTCCTCCAGGATGCGCCGGTCCACTTCGATCTCTTCACCCTGGATGATGAGATTGGCCTCTTTTCCTTGCTCTCTGGCAAGGTCCCGCACAAATTTTGGAAAAGTTTCCAATAGCGTATGAAAGGGGAGGAGCATCATCATTTTTACGTCGTCGAGGAGCTGATCCACCATATTGCTCAGATGATGGAAGTCACTTTCTGAACGTCTCGACAACTTGGAAAAATGGCTCTTCAGGCCGGAGCGGAAATCCCCCTTCTCCTTCACTCCGCTCACCGCGAATTCCTCCAACTCCTTGAGATCTCTCAGTCGTTCGCGTGACGCTATTTTTTCTGACAGGAGCTCTTCCGCGTGCCGCAAGACGGCAGAGATCCTTTCGGCGGATATTCTCACCGTGTGACTTGAGGGGGCCGTTTCTACAGGGGCTTGGGGCGGGAGAGGAGAGAGTGAAGGGGCGCCTCTTTCCGGTTGCGAAGGGAGGAGAAAAAATTCGAGACTTCGCACAAGTTCCCTGCTCTTTTCACCAGACTCCTTCCCAATCCGATCGAGTGCCCGCAAAGAGTCCAGAATGGCATCGTTGGCTCGGTGCAGTGCATCCAGAACCTCTGGCGCCATCGTCAATTGTCCCGCTTTGGCAGCAGCAAACAGGCTTTCCATCGCCTGGCAGATATCCCCGATCTGCCGAAGATTCACGACTCTTGAAGCCCCCTTTAAGCTGTGCGCTTCCCGAAACAGGGTTTCAATCACCTTGGCCTGCTGATCAGGATCTGCCCCTTTCTCAATCGCAATCAGGCCTGCAGTCAGAGCGGAAATATGCTCCTCTGCCTCGACCTTAAAAGTTTCCAACAATCGCCGCGAGAGATCGCTCTTGCTTTCAGTCATTTTTAAACCCGGTACCGCTCCACCATCTGCTGGAGCCTCACACCCAATTCATGAAGTGTCTTGGCAACCGTCTCTGTCTGTTTACTGCTTGCCACATTTTGAGAGCTCGCTTCTTTAATCTGTTCCATGGCTCGAACGACCTGATCCATTCCAACGAGCTGCTGCTGACTGGTTGCCGCAATCTGCGTCGCCGCCTGCGAAGCCTCTACAATGCTGTCGGACAACTGCCTGATCGCCTCTCCAGCCCCCTCCGATTGCTTCATCCCCGCTTCCACCGCCTTGCTCCCCTGTTCCGTGGCCATGACAGAGGTGCCGATCGCTTTCTGAATATCGCCGAGGATCTTTCTCACTTCAGCAGTCGCTTTCTTGGACTGGTCAGACAAATTCTTGATCTCCTGAGCCACCACTGAAAATCC
>JACQJE010000147.1 GCA_016205125.1 Deltaproteobacteria bacterium
ATTGAGAAGAGCCGCAATGTTGAAATACTGCGTTACTTTGAACTCAGAGAAATTAGCGTTGGCAAGGATGATACCATTGAAAAAGTTGTTATTTTTGACAATAGAGATCAAGCGGTGCGCGATTTGGAGATTGACGAAGTTCTCGTATTTATCGGCTATAAGGCTGACCTCGGCCCGATTAAGGAGTGGGGAATCGGCACGATTGGAAGACAGATTGCGGTCAATGGGATGATGGAGACCAGCGTCCCGGGTGTTTATGCGGCGGGCGACATTGCCCATGACGGCCATGCGGTTCACCTCAATCTCATCTGTGTTGGCTATGCCCAGGCGGCGGTTGCCGTGAATAAAGCGGCCCATTATCTCAATCCTAAAGCGACCATCTATCCAGGTCACTCCAGCGAGATGAAGTTCTAACGGAAGGCGTGGGCGTCTCCGATCGCTCTTGCAAGGTCGATTTTTGCCGTCTGGTAAGTGTAGAGAGCTTTGAGGTGGGCATTCTTTGCTTTTGTTTGGGCGGAGAGTGCTCCAGAGTAATCACTCGGATCCACTTTTTTCTCTTCATACTCTTTTTGCAGAATGTGGAAGAACCGCTCAAGCGAGGAAGCACTCTTGGAGGTATATTGAATCTGCCGCCGGGATCCTTCCACTTTGTCATAGGCCTTCCTGACGCTCAGGGCAATGTCCCGCTCAAGGTGGGTCAATTCTCGTTCCTGGGCTGTTCTTAGCGCTTTTGCCCGATTGAGTTTGGCAATAGACGCGAGTCCATCAAAAAGAGGCATGCTTAGGGTGGCATGGATTCTCCAGAATTCATCATAGTCTTTATCGTCAAGAAGGCTCTGCTGGCTGAAGCCATAACTTGCGCCGAGGTTAATGACGGGGAGAAAATCTGAATAGGATGATTTCACCTGATAGCCAAGTTGGTCTAGAGAAAGGCGGCTCCCTTTTAAGTCTGCGCGTTGTTGAAATGCAGCTTTTACTAACTCTTCCGAACTGCCCGAAAGGGGGATCGGTTCAAGAGTTCCTTTAAGGCGAAAGTCAGTGAGACCCGGTTTTCCGAGAAGCGAGGAGAACGCCATTTTTTGGGTCTGATCGGAATCCTGGAGTTCCAACAGGAGCGATTCGCTGTCTGCATAATCGACTTCAAAGGCAAGGAGTTCCAATTCGGAAATCTCCTTTTTTTCAAAACGGTCGCGGACTCCTGGAAGCTCTTTTTTAAGAAGATTTCTTTGAAGCAATGCGGCTTGTATCTCCTGCTCGGTGAGCAGGAGTTGATAAAATGCTCCCTGCACCTCCAGAGAAAGCCTCTGTTTCTCATTCTCGACATTCATCTCTGAAGCGTCCCGGCTGGCGCGTGCACCCTTGTAATCGAACAAACCCCGAAAGCCGGAAAAGATGGTTTGCTGGGCTTTCAGGCCAAACTCAAACGAATTGACATCCTGTTGTGTCTCTACCTCAAGAGGAGGTCGCACAATTTCAAGTCCTCCAGTTCTTGCGGCCGTAGTGTCAAACCTCAGGTTCGGAAGAAAATTGGAAAAAGCGATTCGAACGCCGGCGTTATCCGCTTCGACCTTTTCTTTCTTCGCTTTGAGAATCTCGCTATTTTCGATTGCGAGTCTGATGGCCTCATCAAGGTCGATTTCTGTGATGGCCAGACTCTCTGCAGAATTTGAAAGAAGTAAAATGGCGGAAAAAAGAATGAGACAAAAGGGGTGATAGAAACGCATGGTCATCCTCCCTGATGACTGTTGTCACTATCATAGCATAATTTGCAGGCTAGTGAGATTGGGGTTTTGTGTGCGAAACTCGAACGGTACTCTTGATGTTGCCCCTCACGTTAAATTCGCCCCGCACCTCAATCTGGCGGGGATCAAGGAGCGCAATCAAGTCGTCAGCAATTTTGTTGATGACCGCTTCATGGAAGATTTTTTGATTGCGGTAGCTGTTGATGTAGAGTTTCAAAGATTTCAATTCAACGCAGTATTGGTCAGGCACATAGGAGATAGAGATCGTCGCAAAATCTGGAAATCCAGAGCGAGGGCAGAGACAGGTGAATTCTGGCGCAACAAAATCGATCCAATAGGGGCGTTCAGGATTGGGATTGGGGATCGCCTCCAGCCGGTTTTCAGCGATCATCTTTTCGCCGTAAAGGAGTTCTGTCATGTTTCGCCTCCGTCGGAGTCCCTAAGCAGCCTGTTGCTTGGGCCCAAAAATAGACATTGATTATTGGACTATCTTTTCTTTTGCCATTTGGGTGAGAAGCTCAAGAAAAGATTGATCGATTGGAGTTGTTCGTAGAGGGGGCGATCATAAAACCAGATCGTCGGGTCCCATTTTGAAAAAAACTCGACCCCTGGTTTACCGACAGCCAGTGTATGGACCCCTGCTGCATGAAACGTTGCTGCGATTTCTGAAAAAAGGGGGTGTTCTGCCCCATCTTCCGTAATGCGGGCCGGCATCATCTCCTCTGGGCCGTGCGCGCCAGAGCCGGGAATCAGAATCACAACAGGTGCTGGACGATTCTGAGAGATGAGAACTCTCGTCCAGATGGCTCGACTCTGGAATGGCCCAACCATCACTTTTTCAGAAATAACATCAGCAGATAGCGGAGGAATCCAAAGGAGAGGGGAGATCAAGAACAAGAAAAGAATGATCCGTCGCATCTGCATCATTTGTATTCCTTCATCACACTGTTTGTGAAGTGATTGAGGGCACTATGCTACTATCTTTCGAGAGTCTGGGCAAGGGTGTCCGGCCGACCTAATTAATTCGTCACGACTGTCTCATTTTTCTTGACACGCGGCGATGCACGTTACCCCTCCCTTGAGGTGACGGTAGAGATCGACAAGGTCACATTCGAAGGGTCGCTGTACCTCAGTAATGTCGAAGGGAGCGTGTCTTTAAAACTCGATGGGAGAGAAGAGGATGTCTTTGATCTCTCTTATCTCTCTATCCATCATGCTTACGTCGCTGGCAAACCAGCCCCAGAGAATGCGTATCTTCAGATAAGCACTTCACATAGAAGAGTGCTCAGCCTTTTTACCCCCCGGTATAGTCATTTGCTGGAGAATTCTTACAAGATGCAAGTAAACACCGGTGAAGAACCGCTTTACGAAGGTGGCTTTAGCGGAACCCTAGAAAAGGTCGTCGAAGAGAAAGAATAACTCCCCTCACCCTGACCCCTCTCCCGCCCAAGCGGGAGAGGGGCACTCCATGTTCATCTG
>JACQJE010000159.1 GCA_016205125.1 Deltaproteobacteria bacterium
AAAATGTCCCTTCATGAACACCTCTCTCCATTAAGATAACGAATAAGAATATCCGTTCTTCTTATCATTGAGGTCTAAAATGTCAAGCAGGCAGGCAGCGACTTTGATCCACCAACTCTATGCGAGGGGGCGATCGATATCACGATGGGTTAGTGTGGAGGCGAACTTCTGCTCCCTCAGCCACTGATAGCAGAGATGAGCCATGGCGACAGAGCGGTGGCGCCCTCCAGTACAGCCAAAAGCGATGGTGAGATAGCTCTTCCCTTCGATCACGTAGCGTGGAAGAAGCCAGTTCAGAAATCGCTTCCAATGTTCGACAAACTCTTTCCCGCTCTCCTGAGAAAAGATAAACTCCTGGACGTCCGCATCTTCTCCGCTCTTCATTTTAAGCTCAGATTGGAAATAGGGATTCGGCATAAAACGAACGTCAAAGACCAGATCCGCTTCTGGTGGAAGCCCATAGCGGAAACCAAACGAACAGACCCGGATGGTGAGAGAGTCGGGATCCCCTTCCTCCAGGATATTTTCTTTGATAATCGTCTTGAGCTCATGCACATTGAGATGTGTCGTATCGATCAGCCGGTCCGCAAGTCGGCGCATCGGTTCAAGTTGTCTGTGCTCGAGTGAGATACTCTCCTGCAGACTCTTCCCGGTATCAATCGGATGGCGGCGCCGGGTCTGAATAAAACGCTTGAGCAGCACATCATCCGCGGCATCAAAAAAGAGAACCCTCACTTGCCAGTAGGGATATTTTCGGAGTTCTGCAACGTAGGAACAGACGCTATTGAGATCGTCTTTGGCGCGCACATCCATGACAAACGCCGCTTTTCGAAATTCCGGACGGGCTGCGACACCCAATTCAATGAATTTGGAAAGGAGTGGAAGGGGGAGGTTGTCGACGCAGAAGTACTGAAGGTCTTCTAAAACTCTTATGGCGGTACTCTTTCCGGAACCAGAGAGGCCGGACACTATGACAATCTCTTCTACCATCACCCCCACCCTTCCCTCCCCCATCAAGGGGGAGGGGGATTTTCACACCTTTCCCTCCCCCATCAAGGGGGAGGGGGGTTTTCACACCTTAGGCCTTCCGTTCCTTCGAAAGTCTCTCAACATCAAAGAGACTGCGAGCCACTGCAAGCCGCGCCATCTTTGTCTTGTAATAGAGCTTGTGTGACTTTAGTCTCTCCTTGAATTTCTTAAGCTGTTTCTCCAACGCATGCATGGCCAGATCGATGGACGCGTAGAGATCATTGGACCGGTCCTTTGCGAAGAATGTCACCTTCGGACCATGAACCGTCACCTCACAGACGTGTCTCCCCCCTTTTTCCACCGAGAGGATGATGTGCGCGTCGACGAGGCGATCGACTAATTTTTCCACTTTGTCCAGACGGGTTCTTAAATGCTGTTTGATCCCGTCCGTTGGTTCTATTTTTCGGAAAGTCAGATTGACTTGCATGGCCTTACCCTCCTTTAAGAGCTCTTAGGGTGAACCCTTTTTTAAAAAATCTTCTTCCTCCGTGAGGAAGGGAGAATCCCAAACTCCTCCCTATATTTTGCAATTGTTCTTCTCGCGATCGATATTCCCTCCTTTTCTTTGAGTATGTCTACAAGAGCCTGGTCGCTGAGAGGCCTCTTTACATCCTCACTGGCGATGAGATCTTTAATTTTCATCTTTACGCTCTCGGAAGCCATATCTTCCCCGGAAGAGCGGCCAATGGCGCTATTGAAGAAATATTTCAGTTCAAAAATACCGTGAGGGGTGTGCACATACTTGTTGGTCGTCACCCGGCTGATGGTCGATTCATGAACGCCGACATCTTCGGCAATGTCTCTCAGCACCATCGGCTTGAGATGCGCGATCCCTTTTTCAAAAAACTCGCGCTGATGCTTCACGATGCTCTCGGTCACTTTGTAAATCGTCCGCTGACGCTGATGGATGCTCCGGATCAACCAGAGCGCTGAGCGGAGTTTATCCTGAATGTACTCTTTTGTTAAATCGGACGCTTCTTCGTTGGCGATGATGTTCTTGTAGAGAGTGCTCACCTTCAGTTTGGGAAGCCCGTCTTCGTTGAGGACGACAACAAATTCTTCGCCCACTTTGTGAACGTACACATCTGGGGTGATATATTGCACCTCGTTTTTGGTAAACTGGCGCCCCGGCCTCGGCTCCATTTCAAAGATCGCTTTGGTCAGCTGAATCACCTGCTCCATCGAAACGCCCAGGGCTTTCGATATGGAATGATAATTTCTCTTTTCAAGATCTCCAAGGTGGTGATCGATCATCTTTTCAAGGAGCGGGTCGCGCACTTCCAGCGCTTTTGCCTGCATCAGGAGCGCTTCCCGAATATCGCGCGCCGCGACTCCGACGGGATCGAGGGTTTGCACCTTTCTCAAAACCCCTTCTGCAAAAGAAACATCGCACTCATTCTTTTCCGCGACATCTTCAAGAGAAACGGTCAGGTAGCCATCGTCATTGAGATTGCCAATGATATACATGGCAGCCTTCTGCTCTTTTTCGTCAAAATCGGACATCTGGACTTGCCAGAGGAGATGCTCTGTGAGCGTATCTTCCCGGCTGATGACATTCTCATAAGAGACAAGCTCATCCGCCGACCGATGCACACGCATGGAGGGGTTGGTCATGGAAGATGCGTTGAAGTTTTCTACGTAGCCCTGCCAGTCAAAATCTTCACGCGCTCCGCTCAAGTTCTCTTTGCGTGCCGCAGGACTCTCCTCTGCCGCCGGCTCTTCACGTTCAGCCGCTCCTTCCGCCGTCTCTTCCAGAAGGGGATTCTCCAGCATCTCTTTTGAAACAAGATTTTGCAGCTCCATACGGGAGAGCTGAAGCAATTTGATTGCCTGCTGCAGCTGCGGCGTCATGACGAGCTGCTGACTCATTTTCAGCGATAATTTCATCTCGGCCATCGCTATTTCACCTCTCTCATCAGGGTCTCCAGTCCCTCACTGCAGTGAAGGGAGACTGGAGGTTAAAGACGAAAGTTCTCACCAAGGTAAACTTCCCTGGCTTGTCGGCTCGAAACGAGCTCTAGCGATGTCCCTTTCTCTATGATCCTTCCGTCTTGCAATAAGTACGCATAATCACAAATATTGAGTGTCTCTCTCACGTTGTGATCCGTGATAAGAATCCCGATATTTTGATCCTTTAGCGTTCTGATTATGGACTGAAGCGCTGCGACAGCAATCGGATCAATCCCTGCAAAAGGCTCATCTAAGAGCATGAATGCAGGCTCCGTCGCCAATGCCCTCGCAACCTCCACTCTCCTTCGTTCCCCCCCTGATAAATTGCACGCTTTCGCATCGCGCAAATGAGTAATGTTCAAATCATGTAAAACCTTCTCCAAAATCTCGTTCCGTCTCCCCTTTGAAAGGTCCCGATACTCCAGGACGGCCATAATATTTTCAGAGACCGTCAGCTTTCGAAACACAGAAGGCTCCTGCGGCAAATACGTGATCCCCAATTTGGCCCGCTTGTACATCGGCAGATTCGCAATCTCCCCGCTATCAAAGAGAACCTGGCCAGAATCGGGCTGGATCAGACCCATCACCATATAAAAACTTGTCGTCTTCCCCGCACCATTGGGACCGAGCAATCCTGTGACCTGCCCGGAGGTCAGGGCAAAGCTGACATCGCAGACGACCTCCCGGAGGCCATAGCGCTTATACAAATTTTTCACTGCCAGCAGGTGCTCAGCCATTGAGATCTCCACTCACATTGCGAAAATTTGGCTTCACTTTCGCTTTTGCCTGCTCCACTAAGACCCTTTGATTGGAGAGCCACATCGAAATCCGCTCCCCCTCCATTCTATCCCCATCCATGAAGAGATAAGGCGCCCCTTCCAAAATCACTTTGCCATCCAGCAGAGAGGACCCCGGTTCCTGACTAAAAAGGGCACGCGCGCATCTCGCAAAAAATTTCTTTCTTTCCTGAGTCGCTTCAACGTATTTAAGTTCCACATTCCCCAAAGCTGAAGCACTCTTGATGGAAAAATTTTTCTCATCCAGCTGAATTCTCATCTCCCGACTCCGTGATTGCACGCTATCGAGAGTCGCTTCTGCTTTACCAAAATAACGAAGCTCGTAACTCTTGAAATCGATCTCCCCGCTCAAAGCCGTCACAGCAAAAAGTTTCCCTCCCGGATCCCGCTGTTCTGTCGTGATTCCACCTGAAACAATCACCTTCTGCTCATTGAGATCAGCCCAGACTTCTCCCCCTTTCAGCAGCATTCTCGACTGATCTTTCTGAGAATCTTCTCCCCCGGCGTTCTGGGGGGTCGTGACTAAAATCCGACCTTTGGCTTTCATTTTTCCTTCATCGATATTGAGAATTCCCTGCTCTGCGCTAATGAGGAAATTCCTTCCGCCCTCTCCAAAGAGCCGCATCTTGAGGTCATCCATGTAGGCTACCTGCCCATTCCTCTCCATCATCACGCGGACACGCGTCGCATCGACTTGCCACCTCGGTCCTGATGAAGGGAGGTCGACTATTTCCAAGGACTTAAAACTGGCTTGTGGAAACTGAGGAACGTTCTCAACTGCCGCAACAGAAACCGGCAACGTCAACAACAAGAAGCTGACTACCGCTAACCTGCTGGAATATAAGGATAACCCACTCTTAATTGTCATCAACTTCTTACAACCCTCTTGCTACTCTTATCATAACATAAAATTAAAATGAAAGTAAAGAAATTTCAAGG
>JACQJE010000145.1 GCA_016205125.1 Deltaproteobacteria bacterium
CAATAACTTGAGGTTGTCCCCCCCTCCCCCTTGATGGGGGAGGGTTAGGGTGGGGGTGCATATTCCTCAAGTTATTGAGAAGTTACGATTTTTTTCATCCTGAGCCCTTCGCTTCGCTCGAGGGTAAACTCCGCGAAGGATCTCATCTCAGAGTTTTTTTCTGAGACGGGCGGATAGCTCAGTAGGTAGAGCGCTACCCTTACAAGGTAGATGTCACAGGTTCGAGTCCTGTTCCGCCCACTCCTGAAGTATTTTATGAGGGTTTGTCGTGAGTTCCAAGATCGAATTTGGCCAGGAACAGTTTGCGCAGAGAAAAGAGAAGTTAGACCGTCTGACAAGTCTCGGATATCGCCCTTACCCCAACCAGTTCCGTCCGACGCATCTGAATGGTGAACTTCAGCGGATCTTTGGTGCGGCCAGCCGGGAAGAGCTGGAGCAGTCCAGTCACGCGGTCAAAGCGGCGGGCCGCATTATGGCGCGGCGCGACTTTGGAAAGGCCGCTTTTCTCCAGATCCAGGACGGGAGCGGCAGAATTCAGCTCTATGTGGCGCAGAATAGTGCGGAGCCAAAGGCGATCGAGATTTTTGAACATCTCGATATTGGCGATATTGTCGGGGCGGAAGGGGGTCTCTTTAAAACGAAGACGGGGGAGCTCTCGATCAATGTGAAGAAGCTTCTCCTGCTGAGCAAGTCATTTTATCCCCTTCCCGAGAAATTTCACGGCTTGGCGGATGTGGAGCTGAGGTATCGACGCCGCTACCTCGACCTTCTGATGAATGCAGAGGTGGGAGATCTCTTCTGGAAGAGGAGTCGGATGATCTCTTCTATTCGGCGGTATTTCGACGAAAAAGGTTTCCTGGAGGTGGAAACGCCGATGATGCAGCTCCTCTGCGGCGGGGCCCTGGCTCGCCCATTTGTGACGCATCATAATGTCCAGGATATGGATCTCTATTTGAGGATTGCGCCTGAACTCTACTTGAAGCGTCTGGTGGTGGGAGGATTTGAAAAGGTCTATGAGATCAACAGGAATTTTAGAAACGAGGGGATCTCGACTCAGCACAATCCAGAGTTGACGATGCTCGAGTTCTACCAGGCGTATGCGACGTATGAAGATCTAATCCGATTCTCAGAAGAGATGATTGCGGCCGTTGTCAAAGAAGTTTGCGGGAGCACAAAGATTCCTTATGGGGAGCATCAGATCGAAGTGAGAGGTCCCTGGCCCCGAAAGAGCTATATTGGCGCTCTTGTTGAAGCGACCGGTCAGAAGGAAGGAGCGTTTAAAGATTTTAAATCGGCCTCCGCTTACGCAGAGAAAGAGGGGATTCCGACGAAGGGGGTTGTCAGTTATGGCAAGATTCTCGATGCCATTTTTAAAGCAAAAGTAGAGGATCATCTCATTCAGCCGACGGTCATCTGCAAGTTTCCAGTCGATACTTCTCCGTTGAGCCGGCGCAGCGATGAAGATCCGGCCTTTGTCGACCGGTTTGAAGTTTTTGCTGCAGGAATGGAGATCATGAATGCTTTTTCGGAGCTCAACGATCCTTTTGAACAGCGGAAGCGTTTTGAGGCGCAACTTGCCTCGCGCGCGGCAGGAGATCTTGAGGCGCATCAGATGGATGAAGATTATCTGATGGCGCTCGAATATGGCATGCCGCCGACTGCAGGTGAGGGGATTGGAATCGATCGGCTTGCAATGCTGGTGACCAATTCTCCCTCGATTCGGGATGTGATTCTCTTCCCGCTGCTTCGACCTCAAGAGTAAATAGATGAAGTTAGAGAGCTACCTCGGCCTTCGCTATCTCAAAAGTGTTCGCGATCGGAGCTTCTTTTCTCTCGTCACATGGATTTCTGTCATTGGAATTGCTTTCGGCGTAGGGGCGCTCCTTGTGGTGTTGAGCGTGATGACCGGTTTTCACGACGAGCTCTCCAGGGTTCTCAGCGGGGTGAATGCGCATCTCCTTGTCCGTCATCGGACAGGGAAATTCTTCCTCCTTCAAGAGGCAGAGCCGGCTCTCGATCGTTTTCAGCAAGAGATCGCACTGAAGATCCCTATTGTTTATTCTGAGGCGATGCTGGTGAAAGAGGGGAGGGTCAGCGGTGTTGCGATTGAAGGGGTCGAGAGTGAAAAAATCTCTTCGATGGACATGATTCGTCGAAGTCTCATTGCGGGCGATCTGAAATTTGAACAGTCAGGCGGGATTATTGTGGGAAGTCGTCTGGCAGAAAAGCTGAAATTATCAGTGGGTGATGAGGTGAAGCTGGTGCATTTCTCCCTGGAAAAGGGGAGGGGGGAATGGAGTCAGCGCATCACCAAGATGAGGGTCGGTGGAATTTTTCGCTGCGGAATGTACGATTTTGACGCAAAGTACGCGTTTGTCTCATTGCAAAAGGCTCAAAAGCTTTTGGATTTGGGTCAAAAGATTAACGGCGTAAAAATCTGGCTTGCCAATCGGGAACGCGCACCTTTATTGGCAGAAGCGATTTCCCGCCTTTTGCCTGAAAAGCTGGGAGCGATTGACTGGTTACTGCTCAATCGCTCTCTCTTTGAAGTTATTTCCATCGAGAAGCGTGTCCTTGCCATTATTTTGTTATGTATTGTCCTTGTTGCGGCGTGCAATCTGATCAGCTCGCTCACGATGATCGTTGTGCGGAGAAGAGGGGACATCGCCATCCTCAAGACGATGGGGGCTTCAAGACAACGTATTTTGGGAATTTTTGTCATTCAGGGCTGTTTGATGGGGGGAGTGGGGACTGCCGCTGGAATTTTTCTTGGATTGCTCCTGAGCTGGGTGATTCGCCACGTCGATATCGTTTCTCTCCCTGCAGATATTTATTTCTTTTCAAGGCTCCCCTCTTTAGTGCGGAGTGAGGACATTCTCCTCGTCGGGGTCATTTCATTGGCGATTTCATTCATAGCGACCCTTTATCCAGCATGGAGAGCTGCGAGAGTCTGGCCAGTTGAAGGGCTGAGGGAGGCGGGATGATGGATATTTTGTGCGAAGTGCGAAATCTGCAGAAATCTTTCTGGCAGGGGGGGAAGCGACTCGATGTGATCCGGGGAATGAATCTCTCTATACGACAGGGAGAAATGCTTTCCATTGTGGGGGCCTCCGGCGTGGGGAAAAGCACCCTCCTTCATATTATTGGGACTTTGGATCAGCCGACGGGAGGGGAGGTTTATTTCGGGGGGGAGAACGTCTTTGCCAGGAAGGAAGAAGAGCTGGCGCGATTTCGCGGCGGCTCAATCGGTTTTGTTTTCCAGTTTCACCACCTCCTTCCTGAATTTACCGCATTGGAGAATGTGATGATGCCGGGACTGATCCAGGGGAGAAGTTTTAGAGAGATGGATAAACTGGGGACGGCTATCTTGAGGGGTGTTGGAATGATCGACCGCATCCAGCACAAGCCCGCGGAGCTTTCTGGGGGGGAACAGCAGAGGGTGGCATTGGCCCGCGCTCTTGTTCTTTCACCTGAAATGGTACTGGCGGATGAATTCACGGGGAATCTCGATACAGAAAATGCCAGAATGGTTGCCGATCTCCTTTTTAAACTGAATGAGGAAAAGGGAGCCGCCGTCATTGTGGTGACGCATGATATGGCGATGGCCGCCCGGTTTGGGACGAGGTATGTGATGGCGGATGGGATTCTGCATTGTTGAGAGGCCTCTTCGTTTACTTTTTTTTTCACATCTGCTACCCCCAAAGAATGTTTAGTCATATCTCTATATTTCGGTGAACTCCGTGGATTCAAGAAGGCACATTCGAACAGCACTATTTCTCACCCTGGCGTTCTGTTCTGCCTTAACGCTTGAGTTGTCGTGGGGTCAGGAAGAGGAGACGGCTCCATCGGGCGAAGGCATGCGGGTGATCAAAATACAGGTGAGCGGGAATCGCCAGATTGAGAGCGCGGTGATCCATGGAAAGATTAAAACGAAGACGGGGGATCTCTACTCTTCACAAAGCGTTCGGGACGATATTGAGAGTATTTATGACCTCGGTTTCTTTGACACCATCCAGGCCGACCTCAGAAAGACACAGCGGGGCGCAGTGCTGACGTACATTGTGAGCGAGCACCCGCGGATTAACAATATTGACTTTCGCGGAAATGATGACATTAAGACGAAAGATCTCGAAGGGGCACTCGGGATTGCCAAATATCAGCTCCTCGATTGGAGTAAGCTCCTTGTCGCGCGGGAAAAGCTCATCGAACTCTATGAGAGCAAGGGATTTTATTTGGCCGAAGTGACCTATGAAGTGGTCTCCTTAAAAGAAAAACCTGGGGAAGTCGATGTCATCTTTACGATCTCAGAGGGTGGGAAGGTCAAAATCAGGGCGATCCATTTTTTGGGAAACAGGGTTTTTACGGATGAAGAACTCAAAGGGGTGATGATCACGAGTGAATATAATCTCTTTTCCTTTTTAACTGGAAGGGGTTATTATCAGCAGGCCGCTTTTGAAAGAGACATTCAGGTTCTCACCTTCCATTATTACAAACATGGGTATGTCCAGATTCAGGTCTCGACACCTCAGATTTACCTCTCACCTGATAAAAAGTGGATCTATATCACGCTGAATGTGCGGGAGGGGGAGCAGTTCAGCGTCGGGAAGGTCGATTTTACGGGTGAACTTCTCTGGACCAGGGAGGAGTTGGCGTCGGGGCTAAAACTCAAACCGGGAGATACATTTGACAGTCAAAAGCTGAGTGAAGACGTTCTTCATCTCACCAACCGCTTCAAAGATGAAGGGTACGCTTTCGCGAACGTTGTTCCGCAGACCCCTCTCCATCCGGACGAACGTTTGATCGATCTTGTTTTCGAGTTCGAAAAAGGGCCGAAAGTCTACATCGGAAAGATCAACATCGTGGGCAATGACCGGACGCGCGATAAAGTGATTCGCCGCGAGATGAAGATCCATGAAGGGGACCTATACAACGAGACGAATCTCCAAAAGAGCATCGACAATATCCGAAGACTTGGTTACTTCAGTGAAGTCTCTTATACGAAGCCGCAAGGCAAATCCTTAAATGAGCTCGATCTCGATATTCAGATTAAAGAAAGGACGACCGGAACGCTGCAGCTTAGTGCAGGGTTTAGCACCCTCGAAAAGTTTGTCGGTCGTGTCGATCTTTCCCAAAACAATCTCTTTGGGCTGGGACAGGTTGTTTCTCTCTCGGCCTACTTCAGCAGTCTCACCCAGCAGTTCGATTTCTCTTTTACTGAACCGCATCTTGTCGATACCGACTGGCTCCTTGGGCTGGAGGCTTATAACCGCAAGCGGGAGACAGTGACCTTTACGGAAAAGACGTTTGGCGGCGGATTCAGCTTCGGCCATCCCATCCACTGGGAGGAGCTTCGCCTGGCCGCTGGTTATAAGTGGGAGAACGTCGATCTCGATATTCCCGATCCTGTGAACATTCCCCTCATCGATCCCGATACGAACAATGGGATTACGAGCAGTCTCTATGGCACGCTCTCCTGGGATAGCCGCAATGACCGTTTCGCGCCGACCAGCGGTATGTACCACAGTCTCTATAATGAATTTGCAGGATTGGGCGGAGACAAACACTTCCTCAAGCATATTGGAATGACGCAGTGGTATTTTCCAATGGTCTGGGGTACAGTTCTGAGATTGCGGGGAGTTGCCGGCACGACGTTTGGTCTGGCTGGAAAAGATGTCCCTAATAACGAGCGGTTTATCCTGGGCGGGCCGCGGACATTGAGAGGATTCAGACCCTATTCCCTCGGTCCCACGAAGACCAATTCGAAAGGGGAAGCCATTGTCGTGGGAGGTCTCAAAGAGCTCTTTGCGAATCTCGAATATGAGATCCCGATTGTTCCGACTGCGGGAATACGCGGTGTGCTTTTTTACGATATTGGAAATGCCTTTAATGATGAGCGCGATGTTAAAAGCTTCAGGAGTGACTGGGGATTTGGTTTCAGATGGTTTTCACCCCTCGGACCGCTCAGTTTTGAGTTTGGGTACCCCATTGACAAGAGGCCGGGAGAAGAGAGTCCGGTCTTTAACTTTGCGATTGTTCCGCCCTTTTAATCTGAGTGAGAACTAAACAGAGGAGATGGTTTATGAAAAGAATTTTTATGGGCGTGTTGATTTCTCTGTTTTTTCCTTTTGGATCCGCTTTTGCGTCGGATAATCCTTCTGTAAGGATCGGTTATATCGATGTTCAGCAGGTTCTTCAGAGTGTAAACGATGGCAAAGCGGCCAAGGCGAAGTTGGAAAAGGAGTTTAATGCCAAGAAAGAGCAACTCCAAAAAGAGCAGGACAAATTGCGCAAGCTCTCAGAAGAGTTGGAGAAACAGAGCCTCGTATTGAGTGAAACAGGGAAGGAGGAGAAGAGAAAAGAGCTTCAGGCAAAAATGCTGGACCATCAGAATCATCTTTCTCAGGCTCAGATGGAAATGAAACAGCGGGAAGAAGAGTTGATGTCTCCCATCTTTCAGAAGATGGATGGAATCATCCGTTCACTGGCGGAAAAAAATAAGTACACGTTAATTCTGGAAAAGACGCGAAGCGCTATCCTTTTTGGACTCGAGAAGGACGATTTGACAAAAGAGCTCGTTGCTGAATACAACAAACGCCATCCTGTGAAATAAATGGCGTGTTGCCCAACGGAGTTTGTCATGAAAATGAGCGAAACTGTTGCAGCCATTTGCAATAAAATCTCTGTTGGAAAACACGCCCTAAATGAGGAGAAAGTGGAATTGGGGACTGAAGCGATGATGGATACGAACGCCATCAAGAAAATTATCCCGCACCGCTATCCCTTCCTGCTGATCGATCGGGTGACAAAACTTTCGATGAATCGTGAAGATCCGATCGGGAGCAGGATTGAGGGGATTAAAGCTGTGAGCGGAAACGAACCCTTTTTTCAGGGGCACTTTCCCAGCCTCCCCCTCATGCCGGGCGTGTTGTTGGTTGAGGCGATGGCTCAGCTGGGCGGAGTCCTGATTTTGAAGTATGCCGGGGAGCAGAAAAAGCATAATTTCTACCTCACAGGGATTGATGGAGCCCGATTTCGCAGGCCGGTTGTTCCGGGGGATCTGCTCCAGCTTTCGGCTGAAATTGTGAAGAAAAAAGCGACGATGTGGGTGGTGCAGTCGGAAATTGTCGCTGATGGACAACGTGTTGCTGAAACAGAATTGTCAGGAACTCTGGTTGAGGTTTAAGGCATGAGTTTCATTCATCCTACGGCGGTGATTCATCCGGAATCTGAAGTGGCAGAGGGGGTCGAAATCGGTCCCTATTGTGTTGTGGGTTCCCGCGTGCGCATTGAAAGCGGGTGCAAGCTGGCTTCCCACGTGGTGTTACAGGGTCCGCTCACGATGGGGAAGGATAATTTTGTCGATCACTTTGCCTCTTTGGGAGGCGCGCCCCAGCATCTGACATCGAAGAACAATGAAGATTCCCTTTTGAAGATCGGAGCTGGCAACATTATTCGGGAACATGTCACCCTCAGCCGGGGGACGCGCGAGGGGGGAGGGATCACCTCTATCGGAGACCACAATTTGATTATGGCGATGGTGCATATTGGCCACGACTGCAAAATTGGCAGTCACACGATCATTGCGAGTGGAACGGGGATTGCGGGACACGTGGTGCTGGAGGATTACGTCTACTTAAGCGGACTCGTTGGCATTAGTCAGAGGTGCCACATTGGAAAGTTGAGTTACGTTGTCGGATTTACTGGAATTTCTCGGGATATTCCCCCATTTACCATCGCGGCAGGTTCTGATGAAGACCGGAGACTCGTGAAGATCTTCGGAATCAACAGTGTGGGATTACAGCGGCGCAATTACTCACCAGAGGTCATCGGAGCTTTGCGCAAAGCATTTAAGATTCTCTTTCATTCAGGGATGACCATTCAGGAGGCTATCTCTGCTGTGCGGGAACAGATCTCTGGCATTCCAGAAGTCGATCACTTGACTCAATTCATCGAAAACTCTGAATGCGGCATCGCTCCCCGCGGAGAGGAATCTCATTCCACGCAGCAGGCTGCCTGGGGACCCCGAGTTAAGGTCGCCGATTGAAAAGCATGTCGACTGCAGTGTATAGAACTCTCTCGTCAAAGCCCCTTAGAGTTGGTGTGATTGGTGTCGGCCATTTGGGCCAATATCATGTTGAAAAATATGCCGCGCTCCCCGAAGTCGATCTGATCGGCGTCTACGATGTCGATCCATCGCGCAGAGATGAAATTGCTTTGCGCCATCAGACGCGCTCCTTCCGCCGTCTAAACGATCTCCTGCGCGAGGTGGCGGCCGTGAGCGTCGCGGCACCGACAACGGCACATTATGAAATCACTGCAGCCTGTCTCGAACAAGGGGTGGATGTGCTGGTCGAAAAGCCGATCACTGACTCTTCCGCGACAGCGAAAGCCTTGGTTGATCTTGCCGACAAAATGGGGAGACTTTTACAGGTAGGCCATATTGAGAGGTTTAATCCCGCCTTTCAGACCCTCCTGCCCCATCTCGAATCTCCTTTTTTCTTCGAGGCGTACCGATGGTCTCAATGGCCAAAGCGAAATCTCGATGTCGATGTGATCTTTGATTTGATGATTCACGATATCGATTTAGCGCTTCAACTTTTTCCTGAGAAAAAAGTGTCTCATATTGAAGCGTTAGGGTCTTCTCTGAGCGGAAGCGGCGTTGATGCGGCAGAAGCCCGGGTTCGATTTGCTGACAACTCTCACGCCCTTTTTTCGGTGAGTCGCCTTTCGCACCGAGCTGAAAGACTCCTGCGCGTCCATCAGGATAAAGGAATCTTCCATGTCGATCTCCTCTCTCAACGCATTGTCTGCTCTTCGCCGGGAGAACCTCTTAAGGAGATCCCTTTGCAAGAGACACCTGAGAAGGATGCTTTGTCGAGAGAGCTGAGCGCATTTGCTTCCGCTTCCCTTTCCCGCACCTCTCCGCTAGTATCGGCTGCCGATGGCTTGCGGGCCATCGGTTTGGCAGAGCAGATTCGCAATGCCATGATGCTGGCAGGGGTATGAAAAAAGCGAAGTCGATTCTGATCGTCGCCGGAGAAGCATCTTCGGATAACTATGCGGCAGATGTTGTCGAAGCCTTCCAGCAGAAGATGGAAGAGCCGGTTCGTTTTTTTGGGATTGGAGGCCCTCGCCTTGAAAAATTAGGCGTGGAACTTCTGTTTCGCGCGGAAGATCTCGCGGTTGTTGGCGGTCCCTCAGAGATCATTGGAAAGCTCGGCCTTGTCTTTCGGGCATTGCGCAGTTTACGGAAGAGGGCTGCAGGAGAGAGACCCGATCTTGCCCTTCTCCTCGACATGCCCGATTTCAATCTCCGTCTCGCGCCTCTGCTTTCAAAGCTGCATGTTCCTGTTCTCTATTATATTAGTCCGCAAGTTTGGGCATGGAGGTCTTCCCGCGTCAAGATTCTGGAAAAATCCGTTCGAAAACTTCTCGCCATTCTCCCCTTCGAGGTGGAATGGTATCGCGGACGAACTCAAACTTTGGAGGTTTCGTTCGTCGGCCACCCTCTTTTGGATCGCCTCTCTCCGCGGTGGAACCGTGAAGAGATGAGGAGGAGACTCGACTGCTCTTCAGACGATCTTTTGATCGCCCTCTTGCCTGGAAGCCGTGAAGGGGAGGTGAAAGCTCTTTTTCCAGCGATGCTGGAGGGGGCGCGATTCATCCAAAAAGAGTTGATGCGGGCACGTTTTGTCGTTCCCTTAGCCTCCACATTGCGCCGCACGATGTGTGAGGAGATCGTGTCGCAATACCCCATCGATATTGAGATTGTGGAAGATGGCACTTACGAAACCCTCAATGGTGCCGATTTTGCCATTGTCTGCTCTGGCACCGCGACACTCGAGGCGGCACTCTTTGGTGTTCCGATGGTGATCGTTTACCGGCTTTCTCCGCTCTCTTCCCAGATCGGGCGCTTTTTGATTCAGACCCCTTACATGGGGCTTGTGAATATCATAGCGGGTCGGGAACTCTGTCCTGAATTACTGCAGAACGAAGTGAGCGGAGAGGGGATCGCAGAAGCGGTCTTATCGATTCTCGAAGATCCCGCGCATTATCGATGGATCAGAGAGGAACTGACTCATCTGAGAAAAAAACTGGGATCCCCCGGCGCGAGCCAGCGAGTGGCTGAAGAGATGTCCAAAATCCTCCATCTACCTTCAGTCGCAAAACCGCAGATCCACCAGCGACGAGGCGTATGGAGCACCACACAAAGTAAAAAGTTTCAGTCATGTGGTGCGGAATCGAGCGAGGACTAAGGGCGAAAAATTCGCGCGCATAGCTGAAGAGCGCGTCCGAGCGTCCGAGGAGTCGGTGGATCAAGGATGTATCGCATGACGGGTTCACAAAGATGATTTATTTTCCGAAAATTCTCCGCTGGATCAGTCCGGTCATCAATTTTTGCTATGTCGGGGGGGCTGTTGTGCATCAGAAGATGTATGACTGGAAAATCCTCAGAAAAAAAAGCGCGCCACTCCTGGTTGTTTCAGTCGGCAGTATTATTAGCGGCGGCGCTGGAAAAACCCCCTTTGTCATCTGGCTTGCTTCCCTCCTTCAGGGGAAGGGGTACCGAGTGGCGGTGCTCAGCCGCGGGTATAAAAGGGAGAAGAGTGTCAATGGCCGGGAGTCTCTCATTGTTTCCGACGGCCGCACGTTGCTTTGCACGCCGCAAGAGGGGGGGGATGAGCCCCTCTTGATCGCCCGACACCTCTGCGGTGTGCCGGTTGTGGTCGGGAAAGACCGCCATGCGGCGGCGCTTCTTGCCCTTTCCT
Organism: Deltaproteobacteria bacterium; assembly: GCA_016205125.1. GTDB lineage: Bacteria > Bdellovibrionota > O2-12-FULL-43-9 > JACQJE01 > JACQJE01 > JACQJE01. The sequence goes on from JACQJE010000145.1 coordinate 10,770, forward strand.
GTTGGGGAACAGAAATCGTCCTCCTCGATGACGGAATGCAGCACCGCCGTCTAGCCAAAGATCTGGAGATTGTTTTAGTAGACGCCACTCGTCCTTTGGGTGAGGGACTCCCCCTCTCTCAGCGCGATCCGGGAAGCGCGCTGAAACGCGCTGATCTTCTCGTGTTGACACGGACGGGAGAAATCGAGCAGAGCGTCCTTGAAGAGTTGAGGATGAAGTTGAGGAGAGAGTGTGGCGCTCCTCTGATTGAAACAGCGCACAGGCTTGAAAAGATTGAAAAAATTGATTCCGGCGAGTCTGTTTCTCAAGAATGGCTCAAGGGTCTTCGGCTCTTTGCCTTTGCCGGAATAGCAAATCCAGAGTCATTTGATAGACTTCTGAGAGATCAAGGGATCCGCGCAGTTGGAAAGGAGTGGTTTCGGGATCATCAAAAATACGATCAGCGGGTGATCGCTTCGATCCTGAAAATGGCAAAGGAGGCGGGTGCCGAGGCTTTGGTGACAACCTCCAAAGACGCTGTGAAGCTGAATCAGGCACAATTCTTGCATATTCCTCTCTATGTGGTTTCTGTGGGCATAAAGCTCATAACCACTGATGATAACTCATTTTTTGAGCAATTTCAGGCATGTTTAAAAGTCAATATTCAGTGAATCTATTGAGGACGCTATTCGGTTGTCATCCCTCGCCCCGCCAAGGGCGAAGCTTTTCTGTTCTTTTTATTGCCATCTTCCTTTCAATTTTTATGACCGCTGTTTTAGGATGCGCTCATCTCCCCACCAGGAAAGTACCCTTGGATGTACCGCCAGATTTGGAAATTACGATAGAAGAAATAGAAGAAGAAGCTGTTTCAGCAGAACTCTACAAGGCGGGGCAAAAAAAGAAAGAGGTGAAGAGAGAGGACGAACGGGATGGGAAGAATCCGATTCGTATCGGAGAAGGGATCGTTCTTGAAATGAGTTGGTTTGGAATTCCAGCCCTAGACGTGACGATTGAAACTCCGGCGCTCGTTGAAATCAACGGCCGCAAGGCGTATCGTGTTGTCGGAAAAGCCGAAA
>JACQJE010000152.1 GCA_016205125.1 Deltaproteobacteria bacterium
TACTTTTTCACCCTCTCCCTAACCCTCTCCCATCAAGGGAGAGGGGATTTTGATGGCGGATCACGGCCTCTATTTACCGAGAAGTTACGATTGCAACTCTCTAAGAGGTTTGTCGGCAGAAACACCATCCGCCTTTAGTCGGGTAGGAGGTGGATTTGGGCAATCTCTATTTTAGGAAGTGACTGTCCGATTTTTGATTAGCGGTCCGAACAGCAGTCTGCGCCCTCTCCAGTCGCAGTCATTGCGGTGTCTCCCTGACTCTCAGCTTCGTTTCCTTGCTTAAAATCACCCTCTGGTGCCGATGATACCGACTCCTCGGAAGTCCCCTCCGGGATATCATCGCCACAGTTGGCAAGAAACAGAGCAGATAGGGAAAAAACGAAAAATAACATTCTCTTCATGGGCGGGCTCCTGCAGTGAAAATTGTGAGCCCGTTTATAGCGAAAACAGCAGAAAAATCAAGTCTTACTTTGCAGCCAACCGCAGGTATTTTGCCTTTGCTTTCATTGAATTTTAAAGTTCCCATCCGAAAATAGAATGCTTAACGAGGACAAGCGAAAAGTTGAGTGTCGAGGCACAAGGGGAAAAATGCCCGCAGGCGTAGCAACGCTACGTCGAGGACCATTTTTTCCCTTGTAACGAAGACAATCAACTTTGCAGCTGTCCGCAGTAGCATTCTATTTTTGGATGGGAACTAAGGAAGAAGGGCAAGTTGCCGAATCTCTCTGTCCCGGACCGTCAGAAGAACAAGGGGAGAGAAGAAATCTCTTTCACCACTGACCCGAATGGGACCGAGAAGACCGGGAAACCGATCCTGTGAAGAGAGATAATAACGGAGTGATTCCCGGGAGTTCACTTCCCGAATTCTTATCCCTTCCATCATCATTTGCAAGGCTTCAAAGGCATAGGCCTCCAACGTGCCGGGAGGCTCTCCATTACTTCCATCCTCTAATGAAAACTCAGAAAGATAAGCAGTGCAAAAAGAGCGTGCCGAAGAGACATCCGTCTGAGTAGAAAAACCATCAATAAAGACTGCATTTTCGACATGACGCTCCCCCCTTCGCACTAAATCGGGGCTATTCCATCCATTTGATCCGAGCAGGAGCACATTTGAAACATTGTAGTAGCTGAGATAAGGGGCTATTTGACCTACAGCTTGCGGATAATCTGGAATGTAGATTGCCTCAAAATCAACTATGGGAGAAAGATTCTCCTCCTTCACAGCAACTCCTTCAACGCCCATTTTTTTCCTGATCTGCTCCAATAATTTTCGTTCCCCTACCCGGGAAAGGGCTAAATTGAGTCCCACGAGTGCTTTGATCTCTTCGCTAAAATCTGTCTGCGCGGGAGCATATGATTCGGCTCCAACAATTTGTCCACCCCTCGTTTCAATGCGATTCCAAAAAGCTTCAGCAAGCTGTGTGCCATAGGGATCGGCTGGATATAAAACGGCAAAACGCTTCATCCCTCGATCGATCGCCCAATCAGCCAGCGCTTCAGCCTGGCGGAGATAAGTCAGGCCATGTTGAAACACATAATCGCCGACTTGGCTGACCCCCGGATTTTGAGAGAGAACAATGATAGGGATCCTTGCCTCTTGCGCGATTTCAGCAGATGGCAAAGCTGTCTTGCTGAAGAGAGGACCAATAATTCCGACAACGTCACTGCGCCCCATCAAAGCGCGCAGAGCTCTTTCCGTCTGTTCAACATCATCGCCCCCATCTTCAATGACCAATTCTACCGTCACAGGAGAATGGCGTTCGCGCATTTGGAATACGAGAAGAAGGGCCTTCATCACCCGCTCGCCATAAGCGCGATATTTCCCGGTGAGAGGGAGAACGGCACCCACAGAATAATGATCTGAAGGAGAGTCGGAACTCAGATCTGGAGAAGGGCCTTCCTCTCTCCCTTGCGGAATAGATAGATCGGGTACATTGGAAGAATCGGTTCGTTCTTCTTTAGACGAGTCGCTTTTTACCTGACTGTAACGAAAAGATGGGAGATCAGAGGAGGCCTGAATCGGACGGAACCCCTTCCACGACGCTCCGCATCCTCCCGATAAAAGAGCGGAGAGACAAACAACCGAGACCATCTTTAAAGAAGAAGAAACAATCTTAGTCAGAAAATATCCCCTTTAATTTTTCCATGAAACCCGTAAGACGCGGCATAGCTTTTCCGTTTGCTTCTTGTTCAAACTCCTTAAGAATCTCCTTCTGCCGCGGCGTCAGACGACTCGGCGTTTCGATCTCAGCCCGGACGAGCTGATCCCCCTTCCCAGTTTCATCCAGCCGTGGAAACCCTTTTCCCCTCAACCGGAATATCTTTCCACTCTGTGTTCCCGCTGGGATTTTGAGCTTCACTTTACCTGTCAGCATCGGAACGTCAATCTCTCCCCCCAGCGCCGCCGTCACAAAACCGATCGGCACATCGCAGACGACATCGTCCCCATCGCGGGAAAATAGAGGGTGAGTCTCCACATGAATTCGAATGTAAAGGTCTCCCGGCGAACCTCCTCCCCTGCCGGGATCGCCTTCCCGCGACAATCGAAGGAGCTGGTCCTCCTTGACTCCCGGAGGAATTCCCACAGAAATGGTCCGCTTGACTTCTACATTGCCGGTGCCGCGGCAGGGTCCGCAGAACGCGACAATAATGGTCCCTTTCCCCCGGCACTCCGAACAGCTTTTCGACATGGAAAAAAAACCCTGGCGAAAATAAATTTCTCCCTGGCCCCTGCAGGTTGGACAGGTTTTCGGGGAGGTTCCGGCTTTGGCGCCGGAGCCGCGACACTCTCCGCAAATCTCCATTTTGGGAATGGTAAATTCCTTCTGCGCACCAAAGGCAGACTCTTCAAACGAGATCGTCAGAGAATACTGAAGATCGCTTCCGCGAAATCGTTCTCCTCTTCTTCGGCGTCCAGTCGCTGAGCCCATGCCGAAAATATCGCCAAATACATTCCCAAAGAGATCCTCAAACGAGCCGGAAAATCCCTCAAACCCTTCAAATCCTGGCGCTCCCCTTACTCCTGCCGCGCCGAAACGATCGTATTTTGCCCGTTTGTCAGTGTCGCTGAGCACTTCATACGCTTCGGAGATTGTTTTAAATTTCTCCTCCGCTTCCTTATTTCCGGGATTCTTGTCAGGATGATACTGGACAGCTAAGCGCCGATAGGCCTTCTTAATCTCCTCAGGAGCTGCACCCCGGCCAACACCCAGGACTTCATAATAATCTCTCGTCGTCGCCATCAGATTTCTTTGTATTCGGCATCGATCACTTCTTCCTTATCGCCGCCCGGCTTCGTTTCGGTTCCGCCCGCTCCTTGAGCTGATTCACCGGCCTGCCTCTGCGTCGCTCCGCGATAGATCTCCTCCGCCATTTTCGCGGAAGCTTGACTCAACTCCTCCGTCGCTTTCCTGATGCGGGAGAGATCATCCTCCTGAATCGCTTTCTTTGCCTCCCCGATCGAGCTCTCGAGTCTCTTCTTCTCTTCTTCGGAAAGTTTATCCCCGTACTCTTTTAAAGATTTTTCCACACTATAGGTGAGACTGTCGAGAGCATTGCGCGCCGCTACCACTTCATGGCGCTTCGTATCTTCCTCCCGATGCTCGTCTGCCTCCTTGACCATCTGCTGGATTTCCCGTTCTGTCAAACCACCTGACGCGCGGATCTGAATGGATTGCTCTTTTCCAGTGCCAAGATCCTTTGCCGATACGTGAACAATCCCATTCGCATCGATATCAAAGGTCACTTCTACTTGAGGCACTCCGCGAGGGGCGGGTGGAATGCCAACCAGGTCAAATCGCCCGAGAGATTTGTTGTTTACCGCCATCTCTCTCTCCCCCTGCAGAACATGAATCGTCACTGCAGTCTGGTTGTCCTCTGCTGTTGAAAAGACTTGGCCTTTGCGCGTCGGGATCGTCGTATTGCGCTCAATAAGCCTGGTCGCCACACCCCCCAGTGTCTCAATTCCAAGCGAGAGCGGAGTGACATCAAGAAGGAGGACATCTTTCACTTCGCCCTTGAGAACCGCCGCTTGAATCGCCGCTCCAACGGCCACCACCTCATCAGGGTTGACCCCTTTATGGGGCTCTTTTCCAAAAATCTCTTTTACTTTTTCTACCACCTTTGGCATCCGCGTCATTCCACCGACGAGAATCACTTCGTCAATATCCCTGGGATTCAACTTCGCATCTTTCAGAGCCTGTAGACAGGGACCCTCAACTCTGCCAATCAGCGATTCCACCAGCGCTTCCAATTTTGCGCGCGTCAACTTTATATTAAGGTGCTTTGGACCACTCGCATCTGCCGTAATAAAGGGGAGATTGATCTGGGTCTCCAGGGACGTGGAGAGCTCGATCTTCGCTTTCTCCGCGGCCTCTTTCAGCCGCTGCAGCGCCATTTTGTCATTTTTGAGATCGATCCCCTGATCTTTCTTAAACTCTTTCACAAGATACTCGATGATCATCTGATCAAAATCTTCGCCACCAAGAAAGGTATCTCCATTGGTCGCTTTAACCTCAAAAACCCCTTCGCCAAGTTCAAGAATCGAAATGTCAAACGTTCCGCCGCCGAGGTCAAAAACCGCGATCTTTTCGTCTTTTTTCTTATCAAGACCATACGCAAGCGCGGCCGCAGTCGGCTCGTTGATAATCCGCTTCACGTCAAGTCCGGCAATCCGCCCTGCATCTTTTGTCGCCTGCCGCTGGCTATCGTTAAAATAGGCGGGCACCGTGATCACTGCCTCTGTAATCTTCGTGCCGAGAAAATCCTCCGCGCTCTTTTTCATCTTTTCGAGGATCATGGCAGAAAGCTCAGAGGGGCTGATCTTCTCCCCGTCAATTTCGATCCAGGCATCTCCGTTGTCCGCGCGCACAATTTTGTAAGGGAGATGCGTCTTGGCGGATTGAACCTCCGCCGAATCAAAACGCCTCCCAATCAAACGCTTAACCGCAAAAACAGTCTTCTCCGGGTTGGTAATCGACTGGCGCTTCGCCAAAAGACCGACCAGGCGTTCTCTACTCTCCGAATAGGCCACCATGGAAGGTGTCGTCCGGGAACCCTCCACATTCGGGATCACCTTCGCTTCGCCGCCTTCCATCACAGCAACACAGGAGTTTGTTGTCCCGAGATCGATTCCGATGACTTTTCCCATGTAAAATCCTCCTCAATAAAATCGAATCCTTTTGCCGAAAAATAAAGATTTATAAA
>JACQJE010000011.1 GCA_016205125.1 Deltaproteobacteria bacterium
CTATCGCTGGTGTGAGAAAAATAGAGTCTTTCCCTCTATTTTTCAGTCAGGGGAAGGGTCATGAGGCGAAGGCGAAAAGTCGAGTCTCTCTTTGTAGGATGGACGGTTTTCCTGTTTTGCAGTGCGGCCTTCTGTGTGGAATCGTTACCCCTTCGATCTTCCAGAATTGTGGAGAAGTGGCAATTTCTTCCTTTTATCGAACAGCGATTTCCGCCTCTGATCGCAGATCCTTTGGAAGAACAGACGGCCGTTTTTTTTCATGATGGCAGGAAGGCGCAAGGAAATGTTGGAAACCATCTGCTCATCATTGATCATACCTGGAGAGATCGACTCAGAGGGACCTCCACCGCATGGTCTGTTGGTTTTGAGGGGACTATTTTTAATCTGATGCACATCCCCCCAAAAGGGGGATTTGCCCTCGATTCGACAGATTCCAAATTTGGTTTTTTTGTGCACTACCTCATTCATGAGTTGCAGACGCGGTTCAGTATTCTTCACATCAGCAGTCATGTGGCCGACGGTCTGTTTGACGTTGAACACCCCAAAAGAAATTACAGCCGGGAATATTTTAAATTGGATATCGCCCACCCTTTTGTTCTCCCCTTTGGGATATTTCGTCCTTACGTCGGAGCGATTTTTAATTATCATGTTGCTGTCCCGTCAGAGTTGGAAGGGGATACCCCCTTTGCTTTTCAATGGGGGAGTGAATACCATACGCCGCAGCTTGGAAATTTGGGGGGCTTTGCGGCGATTGACGCAAATATTAAACAGGAGCATCGTTTTCGGCGGGTCAATCTGCGGATCCTGGCTGGGTCAGAGCTTTTTGGCGACAAGCGGTTCCCCGTTCGTCTGGCGGCGGTTTATGATTACGGATTCAATTGGAGAGGTATTTTTTACGATATTCCGATTAATCAATTCGGTTTTGGCCTGATCCTTTCCTATTGAGTGTTCATCGGAAAGGCAAAGAGAACAGCCATGCGCCATTTCCGGATGAACACTCATCGTGCTATAATCCGGCTTGCTTGCGAAGCGATTCGTTTTCATGGAACAGGCAGAGCATGGTGACGGAATACAAAGTTCAGCTGCTGGGAGCGGTGAAAAGATTTTTTCTTCAATATGTTCAACCGGTGCACCTTGCGGTATTGAGCTTTGCTCTCCTGATTACCTGCGGCGCGTCTCTTTTACACCTCCCTATTTCCTCTTCCACTGGCGAACCTTTGAGCTGGTTAGAAGCTTTCTTTTCAGCCACTTCTGCTGTTTGTGTGACGGGCCTTTCCGTGATTGATATCTCAACCCGCCTGAGCAGATTTGGTCAGACGATCCTCATGCTCCTGGTTCAATTAGGCGGTTTGGGGATCATGACCTTTTCGACGGTTCTCATCACGATCATTGGCCGAAGGCTCTCCTTTCGGGGGAGGAGCTATATTGTAGATACATTCACTCATACTCCCCGGAGCCATTTGGGAGAACTCTGCCTCTATATTCTTTTGGTGACTTTTGGAATCGAGCTTCTTGGCGCGGTCGGTCTTTATTTTTGTTTTGCCCCACGCCTTCTCACGACGGGCGAAGCGATCTATTACTCCATCTTTCATTCGATCACGGCATTCTGTAATGCTGGTTTTTCTCTTTTTTCGGACAGTTTTTTGACTTTTAATATGAATGTTCCGCTTCTGTTCCTGGTGATGACTTTGATTGTATCGGGTGGAATGGGTTTTTTGGTTCTCAGGGAATTATTCGACTGGTCGAGAGAGAGGATTCGCGGAAAAAAGAAATACTTGTCTCTCCACAGCAAGCTCGTGTTGACCGTGACCGCTTCTCTGATCTTTTTTGGCGCGGTCATGTTTTATCTTTTTGAACAGAAACTCTCTCTTTATGGCCTTTCCTGGGACAAGAAAATTCTCAATTCCATTTTTCAGTCGATTTCGTTTAGGACGGCGGGTTTTAATACGATCGATTTTAAACTTTCAAGTGGTTCTACGCTCTTTCTGGGTATGACGTTGATGTTTATTGGAGCATCGCCCGGTTCCTGCGGCGGGGGGGTAAAGACGACGACCTTTGGTGTTATTTTTGCCCAGGTCAAGAGCGGTTTGACGGGGGGTGGTTTTGTGAATCTCTTTAAGAGGACCCTCCTGAAAAGTCGCGTTGACGCGGCGCTGACTTTGATTGTTTTGTCGTTTATGATCATCACGGTGGCGACTGTCACCATCACCGGGATGGAGACGGGACTTGTCCCTTTTCTCCAGACAGAGCGCGGCTTATTTTTGGATATTTTGTTTGAAGTGACCTCGGCGTTTGGTACAGTCGGAATGTCGACGGGGCGCACCCCTTATTTGAGTGATGGCTCAAAATGGGTTCTGATCATGGTGATGTTTGTGGGGAGGTTGGGACCCCTGACCTTTGTCGTGTTAACGACGGGGAGAAAGCGAAAAGGGGAGTTTCAGTATGCTGAGGAAAATGTCATGATTGGATAGAGCCTATCAATAGGCATCGATTTTTTTGCAAAGTGATGAGATTCGAGCCAGTTTGTGAAGGAGAGAGAGTATGGGCCAGTTTGCAGTCATCGGCCTTGGCGCGTTTGGTTCAAATGTCGTCAAGCGATTGTTCAAAAATAACCACGATGTCATTGCCATTGACCGGGAGAAAGAGGTTGTGGAGAGCCTCGAAGATTATTGCGCGCAGGCTATTTTGGCCGATGCGACGGATCGCGAGACTCTCGAAGCGATTGGTTTGGAAAGTGTCGACGCGGCGATTGTTGCGATTGGCAGCAATATTGCTGCAAGTACTCTGGCGACCCTGCATTTGAGAGATCTCGGTGTCAGGCACATTATTGTGAAAGCAATTAGCGCTGACCACGAAAAGATCTTACAGAAAATCGGAGCTAATGAGATTATCGATCCCGAAAAGGATATGGCTGAACGTCTGGCAGACCGACTTGGACATCCGAATTTGATTGAAAAATTTCCATTCGGGGAGGGTTATAGCGTTGCGGAACTCATATCACCGCCGCTTCTTTGGGGAAAGACTCTGGCTGAATCGAATATCCGGGCCAAATATGGCGTCGCAGTGATAGCGATTAAAGCGATGAATCCTGATCGGACCTATCAGATGAATATCGCTCCTGCTGCAGATGATAAGATTCACGAAGGGGATATCCTTATGATCATTGGAGAAGATAGCAAGCTCGACAAATTTCGGGCACTCTGAGTATCCGGAAAATAGACATTGAAAAATGTCTAAGTCTATTTTTGGAAGTATCCTTCATGAAGATTTTTTTCGGGATTCGCGCGATTACCACTCCTCCGAAATCACCAGTTGTGACCATCGGGACCTACGATGGGGTTCACAAAGGTCACCAGTCCATTCTTGCCCTTGTTCGGGAAAGAGCAGGGGCCATGGGTGGGACCCCCCTCGTATTCACTTTTGATCCCCACCCCGCTCAAGTCCTTTTTCCCAAACAGCCTAAGCCCCTTTTGACTACTCTGCAAAGGAGGCTCAAGCTCTTTTCCTATCATGGCATCGAGGGGTGCCTGATTGAGAAATTCGATGCTCTCCTGGCCAGAACATCTGCCGAAGAATTTGTGGATCAATACATCGTTTCATTGCGGCCGGCTGAAGTGATTGTAGGCTACAATTTTACTTTTGGCGCTGGAGCAAAAGGGGATGTTCATTTTTTGAGAAAACGTTTAATCGCGCAGGGGATTCGATTGACTGCGATAGATCCTGTTGAGATTGGCGGCGCTCCCTGCAGCAGCAGCCGGATTCGCGCCCTTCTTTCTGAAGGGAATTTGCCGGAGGCCCATCGCCTGCTGGGACGTTATCATTCGGTTACAGGAAAAGTC
>JACQJE010000168.1 GCA_016205125.1 Deltaproteobacteria bacterium
CTTATTGCCCCTTCTGATCATGGCCTGTGCATCGGCGCCAAAGAGCCCTCTACCAAAATCCTACCTTCAGTCGCAAACCCGCAGATCCACCAGCGACGAGGCGCGTGGAGGCGAGCACGAAGTTAAAGGTTTCACCCATGCGAGCCGGAACCGAGCGAGGACTCAGGGCACGAAATTCGCGCGCATAGCCGAAGATCGTGTCCGAGCATCCGAGGAGTCGGTGGATCAAGGTCTATTCGAATCGGAGAGGGAGCCGTCTCTTTTGGTGAACGCGGGTTCTCAGCCGGTTATGGAGGATCCGCGGGGTGAGGGGCAGACAGCTCAATTTTCCGGGAAATTACAAGCTGAAGGGATGATGAAGAAGATGGATCTCTCCCGGCTCGTTGGACAGATGCTGATCTTTGGGGTTCCGGGGAGGAGTGTGGGAGCGCTCCATCGGGAGATCTTTGCCAAATATGCGCCGGGGGGGATCATCCTCTATTCTCGAAATCTCTGGCGGAGAGAGCAGATTCAAAGTTTTACTCTGGATTTGCAGGAGCTCTCTCAGGAATTCGCGGGCGTTTCTCTTCTGGTTGCGGTGGATCAGGAAGGGGGGCGTGTCGTGAGGGTGAGGGAAGAGGGGGCCATTCTGCCGAGTCAGATGGCTATTGGCGCAACCGGTTCTCAGCGCCTGGCTTATCTGGCCGGAAAAGCGACTGCTCTTTCTCTTCTTTCGCTTGGAATCCATGCCAACTTTTCTCCGGTCCTTGATATTCAGGGTGCACAAACCAATCCGATGATCGGCGTGCGCTCCTTTGGAGGGGATCCTGAACTCGTCACAAAGCTCGGCTATTGGCATGCGAAAGGGATGCGGGACAGCGGTGTCCTTTCTGTCGTAAAGCATTTTCCGGGTCATGGCGCGACGGTGCGTGATTCCCATCGGGGTGCTTCCCAGGCGACGCAGGGAGCGGTTGCTTTTGAATACAGTGATCTTCTCCCCTTTCGGAAGGTATTGAGGCTGGGAGTCGATGCAGTCATGACCGCTCATGCCGCTTATCCGATGCTCGACGGCGGGAAGAGCCGGCCAGCGACTCTCTCACCTCTGATTCTGACGCATCTCCTGAGAGAAGAGCTCGGATTTGATGGACTGGTTATTACAGATGACTTGGAGATGGGGGCTATCGAGAAGGAGTACGAGATTGGCAACGCGGCAGTCCAGGCGGTATTGGCGGGTGCAGACATGGTGATGGTGGCTTGGACGCTCCAGAAACAGAAGCGGGTCCATGAGGCTCTTACGCAGGCGGTCCATAACGGTGTCATTCCGTTGGAGCGAATTGAGCAGTCTGTGCGACGTATCCTTTCAATCAAAAATCGCTATCGCGACGTAAATTCTCGAAAACTTGAGGCCTATAATCCTTACCCGGGTGAGGGTCACATCCCTCCAACTATTGAGAAGTTACGTTGGGACGAAGGGAAGAAGAGGGCCGATTCCTTTTCTCATCGCCTGCAGAGGGTCATTGCCGAGGCGAGTGTGACCTTGCTGAAGAATGACAAAAAGATCCTGCCGCTTCTTCCCCGCTCGGAGAGCCAGCGAATCGTTCTTCTCTCTCCCCTCTACCGCTTTACAAAATCGTTCCTTGACAGCGGCCTTCAGCAAATGAAGGTGATTCCACTCCCTCTCCTCTTCAGGGCGGGGGAAGCGGCCACTTTCGCGGAGAGACATGAAGGGGATCTCCGCTCTGCCGATCTCATTGTGGTTGGTGTGATCAACCGGAGTCAGGCACAGCTTGTTCAGCTCCTGACACTCCGTCATCGTCAGCCAGTCGTGGCTATTTCGTTTGGCGAACCGGAGTTCTATCGGTGGTTTCCAAAGGTTTCTGCTTATCTCTGCGCTTACAGCATCAGTCCGGGAGTCCCTGAAGTGGCGGCAGAAGTGGCATTGGGGTTGAAACCGCCGAGGGGGAAATTGCCGGTGACTTTGAGTCAAAATTATCCGATTGGCTATGGGCTCAGTTTTAGATGAACACCGAATTCAAATACAATTCGCTTGGCCTCATGACGATCGGCATTTGCTCTTTGCATGCAGGTCACTTTGTGCGAGAATCGGCTTTTTCAAATCGAAAGAAAGGGCTATGACCGTCTCTTTTACAGACCAGAGCCTCCGAATTCGCGGAGCGCGGCAGCACAACTTAAAAAATATCGATCTTGATCTCCCCCATGGAAGATTTATTATCGTGACGGGACCGAGTGGCTCGGGGAAGTCGTCGCTGGTCTTTGACACGATCTTTGCGGAGGGGCAGAGGCGTTATGTCGAATCGTTGAGCACTTACGCGCGGCAGTTTCTGGAACGGCTTCCCCGTCCGGATGTCGATCTTATCGAAGGGGTGACACCGACGATCGCCATTGAACAGAAGAATCCGGTTCAGACAAGCCGGTCAACGGTCGGGACAGCGACGGAAATTCTGGATTATCTTCGCCTCCTCTTTGCGAGAATCGGGGAGATTTACTGCCCTTCGTGCAATCGGCAGATTATTCAGGATACGCCCGATGTGGTGGTCGATTCACTGGTTGAGCGGTATGCAGGGCAGCCGGTCCTCATTCTGGCTCCTTTGGATGTCAGAGGTCTCAAAACCACTGCGGAAAAGAGAAATTTCATCCAGCGCCTTCTGATTCGAGGGTGGACGCGCTGTTATAAAAAAGGCGAAGTGGCGCGCATTTCAGAAGAGGAGATGCCTGCAGGAGTCAGCTTTTATTTAGCGGTGGACCAGGTTCTTGTGGTGGAGGAAGAGCGGCATCGCCTCACCGAGGCGATAGAACAGGCTTATGAGGAGAGTGGCGGAAAGCTCCAGATTAAGGTTGGCGGGGAGATTCAGAAGTATAGCCTGGAGTGGAGATGCAGTGATTGCGAAGGGGAGTTTCCAGCGCTCACTCCGCATCTTCTCTCTTTCAATAACCCCTATGGCGCCTGCCCAGTTTGCAAAGGATTTGGCGATACCCTTGAAATCGATCCTCAATTGGTTGTTCCTGATCCGGGTCTCTCTCTCTCGGAGGGGGCTGTCGAGCCGTGGACAAAGCCAGGGAAGCGTCAGTTAAAAAATTTGATGTTCAGGGAGGCGGAGCATCGGGGGATCGATATCCATAAACCGTATGTCGATCTCACGGAAGATGAGCGCGGGTGGCTTTGGCAGGGGGGGAAGCGGTTTCCGGGTATTTACGGTTTTTTCGAAAAGCTTGAGAAGAAGAAATACAAACTCAGAAATCGCGTATTGCTCAGCCGCTATAAAATGCCCGTCCCTTGCGGGAGCTGCAGAAGGACAAGGCTAAGGAAGGAAGCGCTCTCTGTAAAGGTGAGAGGGGCCCATTTGGGGGAGTTGTGTGAGTGGAACATCGAATCCCTGGAGACATGGCTCAGGAAGATCCGCCTCAGCCAGTTCGAACAGGCTGTAGTCGGTCTCGTCTTGGACGATATCCGCAAGCGAGTTTCTTTTTTACTGCGGGTTGGTTTAGGGTATCTTGCCTTAAGTCGACATACAAAAACCCTTTCAGGAGGGGAGTTCCAGCGCATCAATATCGCAAGACAGCTTGGAGCGGGCTTAGTTCAGACCTCCTATGTCCTTGATGAACCGACGATTGGACTCCATCCAAAAGACAACCAACAGCTGATTGACCAACTCAAAGATCTCCAGGAGCGGGGAAACAGCTTAATCGTTGTGGAGCATGATCCTCAGATGATCCATGCGGCAGATGAGGTGGTGGAGTTGGGCCCGGGATCGGGGGAGAAGGGGGGTGAAGTCGTCTTTGCCGGCCCCTATCAAAAGTTCGCCGGCGGAAATAGTTTAACGGCGCGGTGGCTTCGCGCAAGGGAAACGGAAGAGAAAGAGAAGGGCTTGAAACCCGCATCGCGGCCCAAGAGAGTCCTCTCTTATGAAGGGATTTCTCATCATAATCTTAAGAATATTAATGTGCGGATCCCTCTTCACCAGTTTGTCTGTGTCACTGGGGTTTCCGGTTCCGGGAAGAGCAGTCTCGTGGAAGAGACCATTTACAATTCGCTGGCGCGGCTTTTCTATCGGGAGATGCTCTCCGTTGGAAAGTTTTCTGTCATGCGCGGGGCAGAGCATTTAAAAGGTGCGGTTCTGGTAGATCAGTCTCCTGTCGGGAAGAGCCCCCGTTCCAATCCGATGACTTACATCAAAGGTTTTGATGAAATTCGAAAAATTCTCGCTGGCACGCCGGATGCGAAAGCCAAGGGATGGGGTCCCTCCTTTTTCTCATTTAATGTTTCCGGCGGAAGGTGCGATCGCTGTGAAGGGCAGGGATTTGAAATAATCGAAATGCAGTTTCTTGCGGACATCCAGCTCCCCTGCGAAGAATGCGGAGGGAAACGCTATCGCTCAGAGACTCTCGATCTCCGATGGAAGGGGAAGAATGTTGACGAGATACTCAACCTCACCTTTCAGGACGCGCTCGCATTTTTTAGCTCGGCGAGTGAGTCTCTGAAGAGGAAACTCTCTCTCATGAATGAGGTGGGTCTTGGGTATCTCCGATTGGGCCAGCCGGCGACTACACTTTCCGGAGGTGAATCTCAGCGGCTCAAAATTGCAAGGGAGCTTTGCGAAGGGGGAGCGAAAGAGGTGCTCTATGTCATGGATGAGCCGACGACCGGTCTGCATTTGCAGGAGGTCGCCCTATTGCTGCGGATCATCCGGCATTTGGTGGTGATGGGGAATACAGTTCTGGTCATTGAGCACAATCTCGATGTGATCAAGTCTTGTGACTATGTCATTGATTTAGGCCCGGAA
>JACQJE010000156.1 GCA_016205125.1 Deltaproteobacteria bacterium
GAAAAAAGAGGAATAAAAGCGAAAACTAATAATAAAAAATAACTAGAGATGATTCTGCGAGACTGCAATCTCTGTCTATTCATTTTGCAGCTCGCTGCAACAGAATTTCATGTTCCAAAATCCTCCCCCTACCTTTAGTGTGCTAACCGCAGATCCACCAGCGACGAGGCGTGTGGAGGCGAGCACAAAGTTAAAAATTTCACCCATGCGAGCCGGAACCGAGCGAAGGCTAATGGCACGGATGCTGGTTACAGCAAGGAGTTTCGCGCCACAGCGTCCGAGGAGTCGGTGGATCAAGGATGTTGTGATGAGAACTCCTATAAGTTCGCAAGAGGAAAGGCCCAATCCCATGAGAAAAGAACGCCCTCTGAATGAACAAAATAGGCATCGACCCACTTGGCCCTGGCATCCAAACCGATCTGAAACCCTTTCGCGAAGGAGAATTGTTTTACAATGCCAAACTGCACATATTCTTTTGCTTTATAAAGAGGATCTCCATCTTCGTGAAAGAACTCCTCCCCTTTCCACCACGAAGCAAAGATCTTCCACTCAAGGGGGTGGAGGGAGAAGCGCGCCTCAAATCCACGACCCTCTTTTGACCCTTTTCCACGTTCCGTCAACGCCGAGAAGATGCGATGTCCGGAGAGCTCAATCCTGTTGACCCAGGGAACTTGTATGCCATATCCCGCCCCTCCTGCAAGGGCGTTGTCATCCAACACGGGATCAGCATTTTGAAAAAGCTGGCCTCCCATGTGACTGTAGTGCCAAAAAAGCTGTCCAAAAAGCCCCTTCCATTTTATCTCTCCCGTCAAGCCTGCGTCGAACTTTTCATTGTGAAGTTGGCTCTCCATCCTCTGCCAGTCGATCCAAGCCTCCCCACTCCACTGTTCAAAATCTGCAATCCCCTGAAGCCCATATTCGACTGGGCGAACATAAAAGAGGTTGTTGTCAAGAATGGCCTCCAATAAGCGGTGTCGGGTATTTAGTGAGCCGGCAATCACTTGCAGCTGGCGCTCAAAAAAGAGACTATGAAATGCGATAATCGGCATGATTGGATCGATGATCTTCGATGCGCCAAATGGCATCCGCATTAAAACACCAGCGTTAAAGGAGTGCTGCGGGAGAAAGTGGAGTTCCGCTGTCGGAACAAGGAGATTTCCAAAAAAGGTTTCCCCTTCGCGATAGCGATCCACCGGCCCTGTATATTCGAGATTATTTGCGTAAACGCTATCCGCAACTCGCAAGGCGAGTTCTGCGCCCATCGCGGACGTTGGAAAGAAAGCAAAACCGCACAAGAAAATAAAAATGAGAAGAGTATTACGAACTATAATTTCCATGGTTTCTTGCGCTCGATCGTCTGATCGCGTCTCGGTCCCACTGAAATGGATACGACTGGGCATTTTGTAAAATCTTCGATCAGATCAATATAATGACGCGCCTTCATGGGTAAATCTTTCAAGTGGCGGGCAGAGGTGAGATCCTCTTTCCAGCCTGGCGATTCTTCATAATAGGGCTGTACATGCGTCAGTGACATGGCATCAGGAATGTCGCTCACCGTCTCATCTCCCATGCGATATCCCGTACAGATCTGGATCTTGTCGAAATAAGAGAGGACATCGATCTTGGTGATTGCCAAAGCGGTGCAGCCTGAAACGCGCACTGCGTATTTCAAAGCCACAAGATCGAGCCAGCCGCATCGACGCGCGCGCCCTGTAGTTGTTCCAAACTCGCCTCCAATTTCCCGCATTTTGCTGCCATCCTCATTTACCTGCTCCGTCGGAAACGGACCCTCTCCTACTCTTGTTGCATACGCTTTTGAAACTCCAATGATCGCATCCAGTGAATGCGGGACCATGACTCCAGCGCCAGAGAGGCAAGTTGCCGCTGTCGTATTGGAGGAAGTCACATAAGGAACCGAACCGATATCGAGGTCAAGCAACACCCCCTGCGCCCCTTCAAAGAGAACATTTTCTCCACGTGCCATGGATTGAAACAACAGACTATCGACAGACTGGATAAAGGGGGTCAACTTCTTCCCCAAATGAGAAAGCTCCGCCGCAAGAACAGAAGGACTCACACGCTCCTTTACGCCGTAGTACTCAAGGAGCGCGTTCTTTTCCGGAACTACCGCCGCAATGGCTGCTTCCAGCCGCTCTTCATGGAGGAGCTCATACATTCGGATTCCACGCCTTCCGACGCGGTCTTCCTGTGCTGGACCGACACCCCTCCCCGTCGTTCCAATTTTGCGCTCCCCTCTCGCCTGTTCTCTCGCCACATCGAGCCATCGGTGATAAGGCATGATCATGTTGGCCAACGGACTGATCGCGAGCTGTGCCGGGTTCTGCACAAAACCCTTTTCGCGCAGCATATTGATCTCATCCAGGATGACATAGGGATCAACAACCACGCCTGATCCGATCAGACATTTGACGTTGGGATATAAGATCCCTGATGGAATATGGTGAAGGGCAATGACCTCCTCTCCCACCGCAACGGTGTGCCCAGCATTGCTCCCTCCCTGATAGCGCACGACGCAATTTGCGTCCTTGCTGTAGAGGTCGACAATCTTCCCTTTTCCTTCATCCCCCCACTGGATCCCAATCACCGCCACTAATGACATCAAACATCTCCTCCCCCCCAGGGGAAATTCTTAGAGTTTTAACTGCCTTACAGAAATGATATCCGGATGCGTGCGGAGTTTTCCCAAAATCTCTTCTGGCGCCGGAGAATCGATATTGATGAGGGCGAGCGCCTCTTTAGAGTTAGCTTCCAAGCCGAGCTGCATCCTCGAAATATTGATGCCGGCATCCCCAAGAATCATACCGATATTTCCAATGACCTTGGGGCGGTCATAATTCTTTAAAAAGAGGATCTGGCCAAAGGGGTGCGCCTCCAGTCGATATCCATCGACATAGACGATTCTCAGATCCTCCTTCCCAAAAATCGTCCCGGAAACTTCGTGCCGCTCACCCCCCGCTCCATTGGCTGAAACCACTGTCTTAATGAGGCTCGCAAAATCGACAGGTGCATTGCTCACTTGCTCTACAATACGCAATCCTCGCTCCTCACCCAATCGTGAGGCATTTACGAAATTGACCATCCGGTCATCGATGATCTGCGAAAGAAACCCCTTTAGAAAGGCGGCGGTGATCAGCTTTGTATCGTAATGGGTGAGTTCGCCAAAATATTGAAGAGCGATCTCTTGTGCCCCCTTCTCGCAAATCTGCACCTGAAACTTCCCCATCTGCTCTGCCAATTGAATGTAAGGCCGCAGCATCTGAAGAAGCTCTCCCGTAATCGAAGGCATATTGATCGCGTTGCGCACTACGCCGAGTTTAAGAAAATCGATCACCTGCTGTGCGGAATCGACTGCCACGCGAGCCTGTGCCTCCTCCGTTGAAGCCCCAAGATGCGGCGTACAAACCACACTGTCCAATTGAAGAAGGGGCGAACCTTTGGGTGGCTCTTTCTCGAAGACATCCAGCGCCGCTCCAGCTACGTGCCCTGATACGATGGCAGAGCAAAGCGCTTTCTCATCAATCAGACCGCCTCGCGCACAGTTAATGATAAAGACCCCTCTCTTCATCTGAGCCATTTGAGCCTTTCCAATCATATGTCGTGTCGTGTCACTCAAAGGGACATGAAGGGTGATAAAATCTGCACGCTTAAAAATGGCCTCAAGCGATACAAGCTCCACTCCGTGCATCACTGCGACAGATTTTGAAATGAAAGGATCATAGGCCATCACATGCATGGAGAGCCCCTGAGCCAATTTCGCAACCACCGAACCGACTTTTCCGAACCCGATCACCCCAAGCACTTTCTGATAAAGCTCTGTCCCGACAAACTTTTCGCGGTCCCACTTTTCCGTTTTCACGGAGGTATCCGCCTGCGGGATGCGGCGCGCCAAAGCCATCAGAAGAGAAAGGGTATGCTCTGCTGTCGTCACGACATTTCCGCTCGGTGAATTGGCCACAACAATTCCGCGTTTCGTTGCCGCGTCAATGTCAATGTTGTCTAATCCAATCCCAGCGCGAACCACGATTTTCAAATGCCTGGCAGTGTCAAGCACTTTTTCGGTGACTTTTGTCGGACTTCTCACAATCAAGGCATGATAGTTGGGAATCACTTTCAGGAGATCTTCTGGAGACATTCCACTGGCAACCTCACACTCGATCCCCTCTTCTCCGCGCAAGAGCGCGGCACCTGCTTCATCAAGACCATCACTGGCCAATACTTTCCACATCCCGATTCTCCCGCGATCCCTTCGTCAGAATGAGCCGCCGCCTCTTCTCACTCGCATCTCATCTTTTCCACAATCGATTTCCAGATTTTTGGAATCTCTGAACACCTCTTCTGCCGCAGATACGCCAGCACC
>JACQJE010000157.1 GCA_016205125.1 Deltaproteobacteria bacterium
CGGTTCCGCACCACATGGGTGAAACTTTTTACTTTGTGTGGTGCTCCACGCGCCTCGTCGCTGGTGGATCTGCGGTTTTGCGACTGAAGGTAATGGATTTTGGTATATCTGGGGAAATTTTCAAACCTCGCAAATCCGCCTTTTCCAATTTGGGGGACAACTTTATGAAAGAGACTGAAACTGTGAAAGAAAAAGGATCAGGCGGGGGGATGACCCCGCGCCAGGCTGTGGAATGGATCAAAGAGAATAAGGCGGAGATGGTCGATTTCAAATTCCAGGACTTTCTTGGGATTTGGCAGCACTTTTCCGTTCCGATAAGTCAGATGAAAGTCTCTTCTTTTGAAGAAGGGTTTGGTTTTGATGGATCGAGCATCCGCGCCTGGCAGCCGATCCAGGCGAGTGATATGCTGGTGATCCCAGACCCCGACAGCGTAAAAATGGATCCCTTCTGCGCGCATCCGACAGCCACCTTTATCTGCAATATTTTTGACCCGGTCACGAAAGAGCCGTATTCGAGAGATCCACGCTATATTGCTCAAAAAGCAGAATCTTATCTGAAGGCGACGGACATTGGGGATACAGCCTATTTCGGACCTGAGGCGGAATTTTTCATCTTTGACAGCGTTCGTTTTGATCAATCGGTCAATCATGGTTTTTATGAGATCGATTCGGAAGAGGGGCACTGGAATAGCGGGCGTGAAGAGTCCCCCAATCTCGGTTACAAACTCCGCCCCAAGGAAGGCTATTTTCCCGTGCCGCCGGCAGACAGCCTCCAGGATCTCCGGACAGAGATGGCGAGAGAGATGGAAGAGCTCGGCATTGAGATCGAATGCCAGCACCACGAGGTGGCCACAGCGGGACAGGCCGAGATCGACATGAAGTATGCCTCCCTGGTTCAGATGGCTGATAATTTGATGTGGTTCAAATATGTGACCAAAAATGTGGCGAAGCGCCATAACAAAACGGTCACCTTTATGCCCAAACCTCTTTACGGAGACAATGGCTCCGGCATGCATGTGCACTGCAGTATCTGGAAGAAGGGGAAGCCGCTGTTTGCAGGAGAGGGGCCGGGAGGCTTAAGTGAGATGGCTCTCCATTTCATCGGCGGAATCCTGCATCATGCCCCAGCAGTTTGTGCCTTCACGAATCCGACCACAAATTCTTACCGTCGCCTGGTTCCTGGATTTGAGGCTCCGGTCACGCTTGTCTATTCGGTCAGAAACCGGAGCGCGGCCATTCGTATTCCTGTCTACTCTTCTCATCCCGCGGCAAAGAGGATTGAATTTCGCACTCCTGATCCTTCCTGTAACCCCTATCTCGCCTTTGCCGCAATTTTGATGGCAGGATTGGATGGCATTGAGAAGAAGATGGATCCCGGGAAACCGCTCGATAAGGAGATCTACGGGTTGAGTGAAAAGGAACTGAAACAGATCCCTGCGATTCCGGCATCGCTCGAAGAGGCGCTTAACGCCCTTGAGAAAAATTGTGACTTTCTCCTTAAAGGGGGAGTCTTTACGGAGGATGTGATCCAGAACTGGCTGAGGTATAAGCGGGAGCGCGAACTCTCTGCCATTCGCTCCCGTCCTGTTCCATATGAGTTTACTCTGTATTACGACGTGTGAGAGTGAGCGTAACTTCTCAATAAGTGGAGATACTGTCATCCTGAGCGAAGCGAAGGATCTACCAGATTCTTCGGGCACTGCGTGCCCTCAGAATGACAGCTGGCGCCGGATTGGAAGAAAAAGGATCAGCAGAGAAGCGAGAGCTGAGAGAGCGGCGCCGTAAAAGAAAGCGGCGGACATGCTCCATTGCTGCCAGAGAGCGCCAAAAATAAGGCTGGCAGGGAGGGCACCCAATCCGAGAATCAAGTGGTAAAATCCGAAAGCGGTCCCCTGTTTTTCAGCGGCTACGAAATCTGCTACCAGAGCCTTTTCAGGCCCTTCAGTTAATCCAAAAAAGAGTCCATAAGTCATAAAAAGAAGAATGACGATCCAGAGATTCGCCGTAAGGGCAAGAGAAACGTAAACAGCGGCATAGAGAAGCCAGCCGAGGATGATAGAAGTTTTTCGCCCATATCGGTCAGAAAAATGGCCACCCCATGTTGAAGAGGAAGCTTTAATGACATGGTGGCCTGCCCAGAGGAGAGGGATCCAGGCGTAAGCAACCCCTGACTCTTTTAATTTCAGAAAAAGAAAAGCATCGCTGGCGTTTCCCAGCGCAAAGATTGCGAGGATTCCGAGATATTGCCTGAAGTGACGGGGCAGAGTAAAGAGTTCTCTGAAGTGAAGCCTTGCTGGAGTGGGCTCAGCAACCGCGGGAGGAATAGCCGTGACATGCTTTGCTTTCGCGATAGAGACGACGGAGAGTAACCCGGGTAAGAGTGTTAAAAGAAAGAGAGGACGGTATTCGTTCGGAAAGAAAAAGAGAAAAGTAGTCGCAAAGATAGGGCCGATCATGGCTCCCACGTGGTCCATCGCCCGATGAAATCCAAAGATTCTCCCCCGGGTTTGTGGTGAAGCAAGCGCGGCGAGCCAGGCATCGCGAGGCGCTTCACGGATTCCCTTTCCGAGCCGGTCGGTGATGCGAATGGCGAGGATCTGCCAGGGGAGTGTCGCAATACCGATAAGGGGGCGCGCGATCGCGGCAATCGTGTAGCCGGCCATGACAAAGGGGGTTCGTCGTCTGAAGCGGTCTGAATAGTAACCGGAAAAGAGTTTGGTGAGACTTGCCACAGAATTGGCGAACCCTTCTAACGCGCCGATAAAGAGGACGCCCACTCCGACTACTTCCGTCAGGAAAATGGGGAGGAGGGGGTAGATGATCTCACTTGCAACATCAGAAAAAAGGCTCGCAAGTCCGAGAAAGAAGACGGCAGGGGGGACCTTGAAGAAGCGAAGAATGGCGTCTGCTCTCACCAAAATCCTCCACTTACGCCGATTCTTTCTCGCTGGTAAAGAGGGTCAGGTAAATGAGAATGCCAACGCCTGCGCAAATGGCCATATCGGCAACATTGAAGGCAGGCCAGTGATAGCGATCAAACCAATGGAGATCGAAAAAATCGATGACGTAACCGAAGCGAATGCGATCGATAAAGTTTCCCAGCGCTCCACCCAAAATGAGTGCGAGAGAGGTAATCAGCGTCATCTGCTCGCCAGTGAGCCTTCTGAAGATAAAAATGATGCAGACAAAGGCAATGAGGGGGATCAAAATAAAAAAAGGGATCCGAAAAGCAGGGGGTGTTTTTGACAACAAACCAAAAGCGGCCCCCGGATTGTGGATGTAAGACAAATTGAAAAAATCTGGAATAATGACACGACTCTCACCTAATCGGAACGTGAGTTGAACAGCAATTTTAGCAATTTGATCCAGAGCGACGACTAGACCAGATAGGGATAAGAAGATCAGATATTTTCTGGGCATTTTTCTCCCCAAAGGTAGCTAGTGTTCTGGTTGTCATTCTGAGCGAAGCGAAGAATCCAGATCCTTCGGCTGCGCCTCAGGATGACAATTTATAATAAATAAAGAAGTGTCGGAATCACTATACTAGAGGATCGAGGTCTGTTGCCTCTCTTCTCTTCCAATAGTATAAGAGCTCTAATGTCCAGGCGCAACTTCGAATGGTATAAAAAGTGAAGGATTGGCGTTCCTTAGTGGAATCACTTCGCGGGAAGCGCGATCAGCGCGCTCTTTCTCGTCTTTTTTCAATTGTGGAAAATGATGAGTCAGCCGCGGCAGAAGTGATGCGCTTAGTCGGAGCAGAGAATGTCCATTCTTATGTGATTGGCATTACAGGCCCCCCCGGCTCCGGAAAGAGCACTCTGGTGGATCGACTCATTCGGCGGTTCAGGACGCAGGGCTCGCGAGTCGGAGTGATTGCCATTGATCCGACAAGTCCCTTCAGCGGTGGAGCGCTTCTCGGCGACCGGGTGCGGATGCAGGCACACGCGGGGGATGAAGGGGTTTTTATCAGGAGTGTCGGGACTCGCGGTGTCTTTGGGGGACTCTCTCGCGTTACGCGGCGCGGCATTCATCTGATGGAGGTTTTTGGTCTCGACGTTATTTTCGTTGAGACAGTAGGAGTGGGTCAAACGGAACTTGATGTCATGAATGTGGTCGATACAGTCGCTCTCCTTTTAGTTCCGGAATCGGGGGATGCCATTCAGACATTAAAGGCGGGACTGATGGAGATTGCTGATATTTTTGTGGTAAACAAATCAGACCGGGCAGGTGCAGATGTTGTGGCGCGGCAGTTGCGGGAGCTGGTTGCATTGGGGGGACCTGCTGCAGAGGACGATTGGAAAATTGTCGTCGAACAGGCGCAGTCTGAGAACGATATTGGGGTTGATCAAGTCTATTCGCGGTTAATAGAACATCGCGCCTTTCTTTCTCAGCGTGGATTGCAAGATCAGCGCAGAGTGAATCAGCGGAAAAAGGAGCTTCTCGAGATCATCGAGACTCGTTTTGAGAAGGGGGTCCTCTCCTATCTTGCCCGGGAGGAGTCGATGCAGATCTTAACCAGGGTGGAGGAAGGGGAACTTGATCCGTATCAGGCGGCGGATTTTATCTGGGGAAAATTGATTAAAGTCTTGAAAGAGGAGCATGGCACATGAAAGAAGTATCGTTTGAGAAAGAGTTGTCTCAACTGGAACAGGCAGTCAAACAACTGGAGAGTGAACAGCTCTCCCTTGATGAAGCATTGGTTCTTTTTGAACAGGGGATGAAATGGTCTGCCAGCTGCCAGAAAAAACTCAATGAAGCGCGAAAAAAAGTGGAAATGCTCCTGGAAGTCGATCGGGAGGGGAACCTGGTCACGCGCCCCTTTCAGCCAGAGGAGGATGTCTGATGGTATTTCAGCTTGAGCAATATATGAAGGAGCGCAAGGAGTGGATTGAGGGAGCTTTGCGGAGATTCATTCCTTTTGAAAAGGAGTCAAAAGGAGCCTTTTCACAGCTTTATTTTGCGATGGAATATGCACTTTTTCCTGGAGGTCAGCGGTTTAGACCGATTCTGACACTGGCAAGTGCCGCAGCAGTGGGTGGAAATGAAGAATTGGCGCTCCCTTCGGCTTGCGCAATCGAGATGGTTCACAATTACTCTCTTGTCCACGACGATCTCCCTGCCATTGATGATGATTCAATTCGCAGAGGAAAGACCGCAGTTCATCTCGAGTATGGAGATGCAATGGCGATCCTCTGTGGAGATGCTCTTTTGAGCGATGCCTTTTATCTTCTGAGCGAAGTTAATGGAAAAGAAGGACTGTCACCTGATATCTGTTGTCGGATCATCTCACTCTTTTCGAGAGCGGCAGGATCGCTGGGCATGGTCGGTGGACAGTCGATGGATGTCGCAGCGAAAGGCCATGCCTCGGTCGATTGGGAATTTCCGGAGCTTGAATTCATGTCGATACACAAAACTGGCGATCTCATCCGTGTTGCCGCAATGACCGGAGGGCTGGTTGGGAATGGCAAGCCGCATCAGATTGAGCTCCTCTCGCGCTATGGTCAAAACCTCGGCCTCGCCTATCAGATTGTGGATGATTTGATTGACCGCGACACATTTACCCCCTCTTTCCCCTCATTAATAGGTGTGACAGAATCGCGCGAGAGAGTGCAAAGTCTGATAGAAGGGGCGGTACAGGCCGCAGAGGAGCTTGGTCAACGAGCGCTCCCTCTCAGAGAATTGGCGCTCTATGTCCTTAATAGAATGGATAGAGCAGAACCCCCATCGGAGTAAGTCACATGTGGATCGCAGTGATTCTCTCATTAATCATCGGTTTTTTCCTCGGAATTGGAACGGTTCTCGTTTTACGGATTCAGCATCTGAAGACGGCGCGGGAGGTTTTTGGCCAGCTCTCTCTGGAAGCTCTCTCAAAATCTTCTGAAGAGTTTTTGAAATTGGCAAAAACAAAGTTAGGCACCGAGAGAGAGTTCGCTTCAAAGGAGCTCGACACAAAAAAAGAGCTTATTGACCAGCAGCTTCATCGCATTTCTTCCGAACTTGAGAAAGTGACAAAAGTGGCCAGGGAGTTGGAAAAGGACCGGGTGGAAAAGTTTGGGGAACTTACCAATCACCTCAAGAGGGCCGGCGAACAGACGGCTCAATTGATTCAGACCACCAATGTTCTGAAGGAGGCCCTGGCGGGCACGAAAGCGCGTGGCCAGTGGGGCGAGAGGATGGCTGAGGATGTCTTGCGGTTTGCAGGCTTTCTGGAGCATGTCAATTATCGGAAAGAGACCTCTTCCGGGGAATCTTCAACGCGGCCCGATTTTACGTTCATTCTCCCTCAGGATCGCACCGTCAATATGGATGTAAAATTTCCCCTCGATAATTATCTCCGTTTTCTTGAGGCACCGAGTGAATTAGAGAAAGAGAAGCACAAAAAAGATTTCCTTCGCGATATCCGGGCAAAACTGAAGGAGGTGACCTCCCGGAACTACATCAATCCCGAAGAGAATACTCTCGATTACGTCCTTCTCTTTATTCCAAACGAGCAGATTTATTCGTTCATTCACGAGCAGGAGCGATCGATTTTGGATGAAGCGCTCCAGAATAAAGTCATCCTCTGTTCTCCGATCACTCTGTTTGTGGTCTTGGCGATTATTCGACAGGGGGTAGAGAACTTTGCTCTGGCCAAGGCATCCAATGAGATCCTCTCTTCTCTCGGCGCATTTAAGAAACAGTGGGAAAAATTTGTCGAGAAGCTGGACCTGCTGGGCAAGAGACTCAACGATGCTCAGACCGAATACGAGAGCCTCGTTACGACGCGGAAACGCCAGCTGGACAAGCCGTTGAATCGGCTGGAGACCCTCCGGATGGAAAAAGGGCTCCCCCTCCACGTTGACTTTGAGGGGGATGGAAATCCCGCGTTCCTCGCGCAGGAGGAGAGAATCAATGATTAAGTTTTCTTTTGCTCTTTTCGTTGCAGGGTTCATGGCACTGTTGTCAGGGTGCCAGACTCTCCCCTTAAAACAGGAGAGGGAAGCGCGAATGAGCGAAATGCCAGAACAAATTGGCGCAAGCCCATCTGAGCAGCTTTCTTCCCAGGAAAAAAGTGAAAGGAGCGAAGAGGAAGCTCTCTCCCTTTTCATAGGGGATGGAGTCTCTGCCAGTTATATGGCGCTGGGAGTGATGGCTGAATTGGATCGAAGGAAGATCCCCGTTTCGTCCATTTATGCAACAGGCATAGGGAGTCTGATTGGTGCCCTCTACGCAGAAGGGGGGAGTGCCACTCTGGCCGAATGGAAGGGGTATCAACTCAAGGAAGAAGAGTGGTTTGATATCCCTCTCTTGCCCTCTTCTCATTCTTTTTCTCCGGGAGAAAGGCGGCGTTTGTTTCTCCAAAAGGTTTTGAAAGCAAAGAGATTCGAAGATCTGAAAATTCCCCTTGTGATCCTGGCGGCAACTTGGCCGGAAGGGAAAGTGGTCCTGTTCCGGCGCGGAAATCTGTCAGGAGCTCTGATGGCAGCCTCTGCCATTCCTGGAATTTTCCCTCCAGTCCAGATCGGAAATCAGCTTTACGTTTCTGCCGGATATGGAAGAGAAGCACTCCATTTGACGCAGATTGAAGGAAACCGGCTGATTTCTATCGTCCCTCAGGAAGAATATCGAGCAGGGACACTCCGCACCCTTGCCCAAAGAGTGGCTGTGAACTACTTTTCGATGCGGTTGAGAGAGCCGGTCTCTTTCTCGTCCCTGGAGGATGAAGAGGATCTTCGCCTCGATCCGCTCTTTTCATTGCCCCAGCCGTTTGATCTTTCGAAAAAGCGGGAATGGACTCTTTCAGGGAGCCGGATGATTCAGAGTCACCTCAATTAAATCCCTTTTTTACCGATAAAATGAGCAAAGAAGCGAGGGGAGCCATTTGTCAATGGAGGACCGGAAAGAGGACCGAAAAGAGGCCTTTCAGCTCGAGAGAGAGAGGCGAAGGCGCGCCTTTGTCTTCTGGTTCGCTCTCTCCCTTCTCCTTCACGCCATTCTCTTTGTCATCCCCCAAAAATGGATGGCTTCACCTCCCAGAAAACAGTCTCCTCCCATTGAAGTGAGGAGAATTCAAATTCCGAAGGAGGCCAGGCAGATTGTCGAGGCGCCTGATGACCAGAAATCTCCCGAGCCTCCAAAGGATGCTCGTTATTTGAGCAAGCATGACCGGCAGGTGGAGAAGGAGACAAAAGCTCCCCTTACCGGAAAACCTGAAAACCGCAAGTTTGCCCCGCCCCAGCCGCAAACCAGAGTGCCTCAGCCCAAGGAACCCTCTCAAACACCGAGCCCCTCCGCTAAAAAACCCCTCCCTTCGCTGGCCGATCTCACCCTTCCCTCGCTCAACAAGCCAACCCCCGCAAAAGAGAGGACCCCGTCGACCACAGACGACTATCTTCCTGAGGTCGAAACAGGAAAAGAGACCCTGCTCAACAGCCGCGAGTTTGTCTTTTATTCTTACTATGAGCGGATCAAGAGCCGGCTCCGGATGTTTTGGACCCCCAGCCTCCGGAATGAAGTCAATCGTCTCTACGCGAAGGGGGTGGCGCTTGAGTCCGGCGATTACATGACGGCCGTTCATGTCACACTCGATCGAAATGGAGAAATCCTCGACGTAGATTTGCTCCAGAGCTCGGGTTACCGGGAGCTCGATCATGTGGCCATCGATGCCTTCAAGAAAGCCGCTCCCTTTCCCAATCCCCCCCGCGGGATGATCGACGCTGACGGACGCGTCCGGCTCCGCTGGAATTTCATCCTCCAGCACAACAAAGGGTGGGGACTGGAAGTCTTCCTCTCCCGGCAGTAGCTTAGTACCCCGCACCATAAATACGATGGCATTCGGCCGCCTATACTGC
>JACQJE010000153.1 GCA_016205125.1 Deltaproteobacteria bacterium
CAGCAGGGAACCGATCAGAGCAAATCCCCACGCTGCGAGGAATCCGATGAGTGCTCCCCACAAGAGGGATGAGAGAGTGAGATTTTTGAGGTCAAACATCAAGACCAGGGGGACAATCAGGAGAGCTTCCAGAGCGAGGAGAATAGCCATCAGGGAGACAATTTTAGAGAGAAACAAGAGCGTTGTGCTGATCTGGCTCAGGCGGAGGAGATCGAGAGCGGCGTGCGCTGTTTCCCGCTCATGGAGGCGGAGTAAGCCAAGAATGCCGCCAAAAAAGAGGGCAAACCAGTAAGCGCCAGAGGCAAGACGGGAAGCCTCCTCCGGAAAAGAAAAATGGAAGAGAGAAAAGACAATGAGGCCAAATACTGCTCCTCCGAGGAGAAACTCCTTGGCCCTCCATTCGCTGAGGAGATCTTTGCGGATGAGCCAGAAAAATTGCTGACACATGAAATGACTCTCAACTGCTGAGATGAAGACGCCGGCTCGCCAAGCCGTCATAAAGATCCGCTCTGTGAGTCGCAATGACTACTGCCGCGCCCTTCTGCAGGAAATCTTCCAACACCTCTCTCTGCGATGCGATGCCCGACGCGTCCAAACCTGAGCACGGTTCGTCAAACAGGAGCAGGGAGGGTTCCTGGAGGAGAATCCTGGCAAGATTAAGTCTCTGGGCCATCCCATTCGAATAATGTTCAATGCGCTGATCCGCTGATCGCGTGAGTTCGACGCGGGAAAGAATTTCTTCAACGCCTTTCTGAGTCCGGTATATCGACGCGACAAAATGAAGGTACTCTCGTCCGGTGAGGTGAGAATAGACCATCGGCTGATGGAAGATCGCTCCAATCTGCCGACGCATCTCTCGCCCGCCAGATGGACAACCGCCAATGCGGACTTCCCCCTCTTTGGGCCGAAGGAGTGTGGCGGCAATCCGAAGGAGAGTAGACTTGCCGGAGCCGTTTGGCCCCGTGACAAGGAGGAACTCTTCCGGCGCCAGAGAGAGATTTAAACCTTCAAAGAGGTTCCTCTCACCAAAGGAGTGCCCGAGCCTGCGGAATTCCAGCCGAGGGGTCACGTACTTTTCCCCAACTTTGAAAGGGTTTTCTCCAGCGTCTTCTGCCGCCATCCGAAATAGCCGATTGCGAGCAGAAAAAGACCCATCAAACCGAGCAGAAGCCATTTGTAATGAAAAATTTGAGGAGGAACAGGCTGGAGGTTTCTGCCCGCATTTGCCGGCTGGCTCCCCATCCCCTTGAAAGTGGCGGCTAACCAGTGATCTTTCGCAACAGAAGCCACAGTGTAAAGAGTAAAACCTGCATGTCCATCCCCTCCTCCCTCCACTTTCTCGAAAAGATCGCTCGAAAAACCGAGGTCTGGAGGAACAACCGCAAGATTGACGCGATCGATGTCATAGAGGGTGAGCTCTTTCCAAAAGAATTCCTGAGCAGAATAGTCGAGATCATACGTCACTGTGATCTCTGTGACGCCGGGGCGAATGGGATAACTGACCGCGTAAATCCCCTCTTTACTCGTGGGTGAGGGAGTGAGAGGGATCGGCATCTTCCCTCGTGATGCCGCCACTTGAGGATTCGATTTTCTCTTGCCAGAGACGTAAAATTGAAAGGTCCCGTTCGGATCCAAATAGGTCTGAAGGGATTGATTCTGCAGGTAATAAGTCTTTTCGACCTGCAAGAGATCTCCGGCTGGCCGAACCAGGATGTTGAGCATCGGAAGGGTGATGTCAGGCCATTTTGCAGTGACGTCGTAGATGCGGAGATCGACTGTCCCTTTTTCCCCTTCCAGTTGGATCATTTCCTGATAAGAGACCCCTTGATAATTCACCCGGACAAGAAAAGGGACTGCGCCGCCTTCAACCTCTTTAAAACTGAAATCCCCCTTCTGTGCCGCTGATGTCGTGGCCACTACCTCCATTCCATTTGCAAGCTTGATCAACTCGACCTGCACAGGAGGGAGGAGATCCCTCGATCCATGCGTCACCTTTCCTTCAATGACGGCCGCTTCACCTTGGACAGAAAAACAGAGTGAAATAATAAAGATAAGTCTTTTCATAGCTGCTCCTCTGTTGAAACATCTTCCGCTTTGAGTGCCAACTGTTCAATGAGTCTGCGACGCATACTTCGCCAATCGCCCTCTTCTAATTTGTCCATCCGATAGTCAAGGTCAATTTCACGAATAGCCGCGTAGAGGTTCTCCTTTTCCGCCTGACGCTGGAGAGATTCGCTGAATGCATATCGATCTTCCGCCACCTTCTCCCTGAAAAAAAGTGGAGCAACGACAAACAGAAGAGCGGTCAGCATCATCAGTGCAATAATCCCTTCAATCATTCTTCCCTAACTCCTCATCAAGTTTTTTCTCGAGCGCCGCAACCCTTTTTTTCTGATCTGGAGTGAGAGAATGCTGAAGAGCTAATCTCTCTCCCCCTGCATCGCTCCGGACGTTCTTCTTCTTCCACGTCCGCAAAATAAGCGCAATAAGCGCGATACCCAACGCGCCTGCCAGCGCCGGCAGCCACCAGACGAAGAGGTGAAATCCTCTTGCCGGAGGAGCCGCGAGAATTTTCAATCCGAATTCCTCCGCAAAAGCAGATTTGATCGCTTCCTCCGATTTTCCCGCATCCAGTTCTTTTCCTATTCGCTCCCTCAGCGGGATCGCTGAGGGACAAGTATCGTGATTGCAGTTTGCCACGGTCATGTTACAGCCGCACTGACAGGCAAAAGCTTTTCCCGCCTTCCGGATTTCAGCAGACGTCGCTCCCAGAGCCTCTTGCCAAAGAAACTGAGTCGAGAGGGCGATCAAAAGCGCAAAAAAGAGAGATAGACCCCCGGAGTCGAGAACTGGAGGCTTCCCGACTCGCCCCTTCGGGGCTCGCTCGAAGCGGAAAATAAGCGGCACGCTCATCATTTTTTCCCCCGCCGAGTCAGATCCTTATCCATCTTCTGCTCTCTTCTCCGATCGGGAAGAATCGTAATCATCGTCCCCAGAATATAAATGATTCCCCCAATCCAAATCCAGGCAACGAGAGGATTGACATAGGCATTCAGAACAACTTTTCCAGAAGACTTGGTTCCACTCACCACGAGATAGAGATCTTCCTTCAATGTGGACCGAATCGCGACTTCCGTGGTCGGCTGTTCACTGGCGAAATAGAATCGCCGTTCCGGAGTGAGAACTTCTATGGGCCGCCCTTTCTTGTCTATAATCGCTTCGACCTGAAGAGTTTGGTAGGTGGCGTTTTCAAATGTCCTGATCTTGTTACAGCGGATCCCATAGGCTCCAATGATAAAACGCTCCCCCTCCTTCACTTCCTGCGCCACCTCTGTTTCAAAGGCAGATCCCGCAAATCCGACAAAGAGGCAGACCACAGCAAGGTGGACAATATAGCCGCCATAGCGGCGCTTATTGAGAAAAGTGATCTTCCAGAGGGCGACAGGCCAAGGCTCTCTTTTGCTTGTCCGCCTGACTGCGGCGGCACGATAAAATTCCGCGCAAATCGTCGCTAATACAAAAGCGGCGAGCATGAATGCAATGCCGGCATAAAAGTCCCTCACTCCGAGCAGGAAGAGGACAATGCCGGTCCCCAGAGTCACAAGGAACGGGAATGTAAAGTGTTTTCGGAGCTTCGCCCATGAGGTTTTTCGCCAGGCAACCAGAGGCCCGATACCCGTTAAGAGCAAGAGGAGGAGGCCGATCGGAACGAGAACCGCATCAAAAAAGGGAGGACCCACATTGATTTTCTCTCCCTGAACTGCTTCGGAGAGCACCGGAAAAAGCGTCCCCCAGAGAACAGCAAAGGCGGCAAGGAGGAGAATCAGGTTGTTGAAAAGAAAACTGCTTTCTCTTGAAAGAACCGATTCAATGCGGACTTCACTGCGCAAATCGCGCCACCGCGTGACGAAGAGATAAAAGCAGATCAACAGAACGAGACTGAGGAAGCTCACAAAGTAGACGCCAATATTCGATTGAGCAAAGGCATGCACGGAGGAGACAATGCCGCTTCTCGTCAGAAAGGTCCCAAAAATGCAGAGGAGAAAGCTCGCCATGATGAGGAGCATATTCCACTTCTGCAGCATCCCTTTTCGTTCCTGAATCATGACGGAATGCAAAAAAGCGGTGCCAGTGAGCCACGGCATGAATGACGCATTTTCAACAGGATCCCACCCCCAGTAACCACCCCAGCCGAGCTCCACATAGGCCCACTTGGCTCCCAGAAGAACGCCAGTCCCCAGGAAAAGCCATGCAAAGAGTGTCCATTTCCGCGTAATTCGAAGCCATGGGGCGCCCGAACCGAGCTGCCGCTTGAGGAGCGCAGCAATGGCGAAAGAAAACGGGACCAGAAAACCGACATAACCCATATAGAGAATCGGCGGATGGATCACCATGGCCGGATGCTGAAGGAGGGGATTGAGCCCCCTTCCGTCATTTGGAATACCGCCCATGAATGTTTCAAAAGGATTCGCCACAAAGAGGTTTAAGATCGTAAAAAAGAGGTGCGTCAGAAACATCATGCTGAGCGCCGCGGGAAGGAGACCTCGCACCGCGGTGATCTCTTCCAGATCGCGGCTGGGAAGTCTCTGTTTTCTGAGGAATTTCTTCCGATAGACAAAGACCACCGCCATCATATACGTGACAAGAATCCAATTCCAGAAAAGAAGAGAACCCGCCTGTCCAGCCCAAAGACCTCCAATTTTGTAAAAGATTGGGAGGGAGAGATTGCTCTCTTCAAAAACGTACCGGTTCGTGAAATCGCCGCGAATGAGGAGTGAAATGAGCGCCGTCATCGCAACGGTCACTAAAGACCAGCAAGCGAAAGCGG
Source organism: Deltaproteobacteria bacterium (assembly GCA_016205125.1). Lineage (GTDB taxonomy): Bacteria > Bdellovibrionota > O2-12-FULL-43-9 > JACQJE01 > JACQJE01 > JACQJE01. Next base: position 4,829 of record JACQJE010000153.1, read on the forward strand.
CCCTCTCGATGCTCCAGAGACCGCCGGACCAGGGGATTTTAGCCCCCAGAAACCCGACCATCACTCCGTAGAGAGAGAGCGCCAGAGAAATCAAAAGAGCTGCAGCGCCAATCTCGTTCATTTCGCTTCCGCCTCATACTTCGAAGCGCATTTTGCCTGCAGTTTCTCTGCCCGCAGGGTCTCAAGAGAAGTCAGTTTCCCTTCAGCCAGGGCATCGACCCCTTCTTTAAAGGTATCCGGAAGAGGATTCGCACTGACATAATGAACATCGATAAGCGAGCCGTTGTGCTCGAGAGTAAACCAGAGGCCATCTCCGTTGTCGCGGATGGAACCCTTCGCCACAATTCCTGCGATGCGAAGCGGCTTTCCGAGAGCAGACGTTCCCATTGCTTTCACTTCATCCACCGTTTTGTAATACGACTTCCCTGCATTGAATCCGGACAGCGCAAGCCAGGAAAACGCAGCCAAGATCAGGGCAATCCCGATGGCGATTTTCGCTCTTCCCATCACTCACCTCTCCTTCTCCAGAAATTCCGCCTATCTAGGAGCCTGTCGTCGGAGAAATCAATTTTTCCCTCTCCCCTTGTGGGAGAGGGAAGGGTGAGGGGTGAAGCCGTGAAAAACTGGAACCTCCCTTTGGATCGTTTGTTGCGGAGTTTCACCCTCCCCTTTTTCCCCTCCCATCGAGGGAGGGGAGTAAAGCTTTTTTGATGGCTTTTGCTATTTCTCCGACAGACTCCTAG
>JACQJE010000154.1 GCA_016205125.1 Deltaproteobacteria bacterium
CCGCAGGCGTACCCCTTGGTACGTCGAGGGAGCTTTTCGACCGAGAACGAAGTGACCTGGTCTTGCAGCAAGCCGCAGCAGATCACTCTTTCCGGATGAACACTAAACATTCATTAAGGCGTGAAAAACGGAGTGAAGATTCATTGAAAAAAGGGCCCCAACCAGAGAAAGGAGTCCGTTCAGGAAACCCATAACGGGATAGACGAGAAATCCAGTCAGACCGGAAATCCAGAGCATGATCAGAAAAGGGGCCCCGTAAGGGGCAATAGCCCGCGCCACATTGGATAGCGGCGGCGGCAGGAGCCCAACAGAGACACGTGCGCCATCGAGGGGACTAATCGGGAGGAGGTTGAAAAAACCGAGAAACAGATTGAGGAGAATTCCCCTCGCCAGCATCGCGCCGACGGGCCAGAAACCGGCCTTCTCATTCGTTAAGAGCCCTGACACCGCACCCAGAGCCAGCAATAACAAAAAGACACATGCGAGAAAGAGATTCGAAAGGGGACCTGCCAGGGCAACAAGGGCCATGTCTCTCCTGGGAGACTTCAAATTTGCGGCGTTGACCGGAACGGGCTTGGCCCAGCCAAAAAGAGACCCTCCAAAAAGAAGGCAGAGAAGAGGAAAAACGATACTGCCGAGAGGATCGATATGCGCAATTGGATTGAGGGTCATCCGGCCGAGCATCCTCCCCGTCAAATCCCCTTTTTTGCCGGCCATCCACGCATGCGCCATCTCGTGAACACTGATAGAAAATAAAAATGGGACGGTGTAGAGAGCCGCGTTTCTTAGAATGTCCTGAATGGCGTCGTCCACTCCCCCCTCCTAACTTCGCCTATTTATTACCCACGCAGAGGCTAGGCGCGCGGGTGAAACTGATCGTAAATGGAACGGAGATGATCTTTGTTGATATGGGTATAAATCTGGGTTGTCGCAATGTCTGCATGTCCCAACATCAACTGAACAGATCTCAAATCCGCTCCGCGCTCCAGCAGATGCGTCGCAAATGAATGTCTCAACATATGAGGTGAAACTTTCACCTGCAGGCCAGCTTCTGTAGCATACTTCTGGATGATTTTCCATGCGCCCTGGCGCGTCAGGGATTGTCCCCTCCGGTTCACAAAGACCCTATTCACCTCATCGGGAGACTTGACGAACGTTGAGCGCACTTCCTCAATATAACGCTTCAGATGCTGACTCGTCACCTCACCAAAGGGGACCATCCGCTCCCGGTTCCCTTTGCCGTGAATTCTCACACAGCCGATTTCAAAATTGATGTGATGCAGCTCCAGCGCAATCAGTTCAGAAATCCGAATCCCCGTACCGTACAAGAGCTCCAGAATCGCTTTATCGCGAACTCCAAGCGCGGTTTCCGTGTCAGGAGCCTCGAGTAATTTTTCGACCGCTTCCACGGAAAGAACTTCCGGCAGGCGCTTCCATAATTTGGGACTCTTGACCTCTGCTGTCGGATTTCCAGGAAATTCTCCCTCAGTGCGGAGAAACTTAAAGAAGGTGCGAAGAGAGGAAATGCGTCTCGCGACCGTCGCGTCACTCAAATCCCTCTGATCGAGATCGGCACAATAATCCCTGATCTGGTCACGCGTCACTTCCTTGAGATCTTTGATCCCGTCACTCCGTCGTTTGATGAACCCGAAGAAATCGATCAGATCAAAGCGGTACGATTCGATCGTATTTCTTGAAAGCCCCCTCTCGACAACGAGATAGTTGAGGAAGTCCTTGATTAAGATGTCCATATTCTCGATCCTATAGGAGGATCCGTTCATTGGCAAAGTCATCGATCTATCTCCTCATTGCTTCACAGTGAGAGCAGTGCACAAGCCATCAGAGCAGCCAGAATGAACTTGGTGACAGCATCCATCCCCGGTTCTCCTCGGCTTCTGCCCGTTATCTCCTCGTCAAACTGCGATAGGGGAAATGAATCGGGTAATCAAAGCCCCAGACATCATCCCCAAAGTCATCCCATCCAAATCCGCCATTTGCGACGGCGCCATCCCGACCGGAATCGCTCAGGATCGCGGTTCCCATCACGACGCGCTGATCGCCAATCGTGTAAATGGTCACTCCCAGTTCAACGGTTTGGGTCCCATTGGAGACCACCACGTCATCAATGCTTCCAAACACGCCACCCACCCTCATGTAGGTGTCTCTCGGTGGAAACCGGTAAGCGACTCTCTGTCCGCGGACATCATCCTTGATCAGAACCACTTCAACGCGAATGCGGCCGTCACTCATGAAAACGGCACTGTTATCCATTTTCGCCACTCCGAGCTGAAGCTCCCAACTGTTGTCATCAAAAAAACCGCTGTCATCTGAGATGTTGGAAAAGACGACTCCTGAAACAGGCCCAAACCCGCTATTGGGGCCAGGCGTGCCCGCTCCATCGTCCGAACCGCATCCGCTGACGACACCGACACTCAACAACGCAGCCATCAAGAGGAGCTGCTTCCTCATGGTTAAAAAATTCATTGCTATCTACCTCTCTTCACAACGTGATTTCTCATTGAAAGAGCCGAACCCGGACTCATTCAAATGGATCTACTAAGAGACATTGCAACCCTGATGCCAATATGAGGGTGGAAACTCAAAATAAAAAAAC
>JACQJE010000155.1 GCA_016205125.1 Deltaproteobacteria bacterium
ATTAACAACTAATAAAGAGAGATCCTTCGGCTTCGCCTCAGGATGACGAACGCGATCTCAGGTTGACGAAACACATAGGAGAATGACAGGAGTTGCACTTTTACCTCAGGTTATTGAGAAGTTACCTCGAAAATAAAAGGGGTGGAGAAGTGCTGTCCGTGACACAGAGCGCGACGTTGATTGGCATTGAAGCCATTCTTGTTTCAGTTGAGGTAGAGGTTTCCTGCAAACTCCCTGCCATCAATATTGTAGGGCTCCCCGACAACGCCGTCAAAGAGAGTCGGGAGAGAATCCGGGTTGCCATTCAGCAGTGCGGTTTTCAGCTCCCCAACAGGAGAATCACAGTCAATCTTGCTCCAGCCGATGTCAGGAAAGAGGGGGCGGCATTTGATTTGCCAATCGCCATTGGGATTCTCAAGAGTACAGGCCAATTGGAAACCAAACGTGACGGAGAGTATCTCCTTTTGGGAGAGCTCTCTCTCAGCGGAGGACTCCGCCCGATCACGGGCGCCCTCTCTGTTGGAATATTGGCGCGGAAGCTTGGAAAACGGGGGGTGATCCTGCCGCGCCAAAACGTGCTAGAGATCTCCTGCGTGAGTGAAATCGAGGTCATCGGAGCGGACTCTCTGGTGGAGGCCGCCGCCTTTTTGGCAGGAGAGAAAGAATTGCATCCGGATCAGGGGGGTGTCTCCAGGGTGCTCGAATTTCCTCTTCGGAAGCGCTCCGATCTCGATCTCAATCAGGTGATCAGTCAGGCTCATGCGAAGAGGGCTTTAGAAATCGCCGCAGCGGGGGGGCATCATCTCCTCCTTATCGGTTCTCCGGGGTGCGGCAAGACGATGCTGGCGGAAAGACTGCCGACCATTCTCCCATCTCTGACGGTGGAAGAGATGTTGGAGACAAGCCAGATCTACTCGGCGCTGGGAATGCTGACCCCTGATGTGCCTCTTGTGATGGAACGCCCCTTCTGTGCTCCGCACCATACCGTGACGAAATGCGGTCTGATCGGCGGGGGTCAGGTTCCCAAGCCCGGGAGTGCCAGTCTGGCTCACAATGGGGTCCTTTTTCTCGATGAACTGGGAGAGTTCGACCGTCCCTTTATCGATGCATTGAGACAGCCGATGGAGAGTGGGAAAATTGTCATCAGCCGACTGCGGTACAGCTACTCTTTTCCTGCCAAATTCCAGCTTATTGCGGCGATGAATCCTTGTCTCTGCGGTTACCTCCTTGGCGGACCAAAAGAGTGCTCCTGTTCACTCCCTGAAATTCGGCAATATAAGAGCCGGGTTTCAGGCCCCATTCTCGATCGCATTGATCTGCGCGTTGAACTCCCGCCCGTCGCTTTAGACGAATTGACAAGAGGGACCGCAGGGGAGCCTTCCGCCGTCATCCGGGAGCGAGTGGAGGAGGCGCGTCTCATCTTGCTGAAGGAGGGTATGCCGATTCACCGGCGGGAGCTTCTGAGGCGGTGCGCTCCTTCGGTTCTCTCTCTTCTGAAGGCATATCATCAAAAACTCCATTTCAGCGCGCGGGGATATCAATCCCTCTTCTCTATTGCTCAGACGATTGCCGCGCTGGAGAGGGAAAGTGCGATGAGAGAGGATCACCTCCTTGAAGCGATGCAGTATCGCTCACCTGTAGTAGAGCGGCTTGGAGAAGCGGCTTAGTGTTCATCTGAAAATTCCAATCTGTTGCGGCTTGCTGCAAGAGATGACAGCAGCGTTCTCGGTCGAAAAGAGGCACTCGACGTGCCAAGTGGCACGCCTTCGGCCTCTTTTCTTCCTGCGGCCTTGCTGTCATCTCTTTCGCTGCGCCTCACAACGATTGGAATTTTCAGATGAACACTGAATTCAAATACAAGATTGTTGCGGCTGGCTGCAAAGTTTATCCCAGATTCACCACCTGCTTACCATGATGCGGGAGTAGTAGAGTTCCGATGGAATGTTCGCTTCGTGAGGTGATGAGAGAAAATAAAGGAAAGCCTTTTCAAACTGAGCGTGCTGGTCAAGAGAAACAAAGTGCTTGGTTTTATCGACTTCCAGTTCTATTTTTTCTCCGGATAGGAGCCATTGAATCTCGTGCCACTGTGGGAATAATCGGCTCCGCACCAGACTACTATGGAGAAGGTGGACTGTTTTCCCGTCCTTAAAAAAGAGTTCAATCATACGATAAGCAGGGTCTTGCGGGTAAGGGCGAATGGTGCACTGATACCATTTTCCGCTCTCTAGCGGAACATCATTTCTAGCCGGTGTGACAAACAGGTCGGAATGGGGCGGGGAAATACCAACGTTTTTGCCAAAAGAGACTCGGTATTTGATGATGAGACCCTTCTGATAATTGACCGGCTCCTTTGTCACAATGCCAAAAGCCCGGTAGGGAAAATGGGTCTCTTCGGCTGCAGCGGTAAGCCGCAAGTAAGAACGATCACGCACTCTCCCGACATCGATGCTCTTTTGGGTAAAAGAACCGAGTTCAAACTCTTCCCATAAGTGAGGATGGAGTTTTTCCCCCTGCAAGGTCTCGACAAAAACAATCTCTGTCTGATGGGCAATTCGATAACTGAAATAAAAGAAAAGGGCGAGTATTGCGAAAACATAAATGACCAAAGCAAAGACATATCTCAGCATTTTTTGAGAATAATCTTCTGCTCATTGCTTAGTCAACAGATCTGTTGACAGGACCCCTTTTTCTCACTATATACGTTATCTTATGAAATACGCAGTTGTTGAAGTGGGCGGCAAACAGTACAAGGTTTCTGAAGGGAAGAGCTTTCTGACTGAAAAGATAGAGCTTCCTGAAGGGGAAAAATCTCTTACTCTGAACACGGTCTTGATGGCGCGTGACAACGATCGTGTTTTGATTGGTGCGCCCCATGTCCAGAATGCAGCAGTTCAGTGTGAGGTCATGGGAGAAGCCAAGGATAAGAAGATCGTCGTTTATCGATACAGACTCCGCACTGGTTTTCACCGCAAACAAGGCCACAGGCAGAAAAAGACGCGTCTGATGGTGCGGGAAATTCAGCTGTAGCACTCAAAAGGGGAGCAGCAAGTGGCTCATAAGAAAGCAGGCGGTAGTTCCAAGAACGGCAGAGATAGTAAAGGCCAGCGATTAGGAGTTAAGGTTTTCGGCGGTCAGGTTGTTAAGGCTGGCAATATCCTCGTCCGTCAGCATGGGACCAAGTTTCACCCCGGTCGCCATGTTCGAATGGGGCGCGATCATACTCTCTTTTCAACGGTGGATGGCAGGGTCATTTATGAACGACACAAAGGCGCCGCAAGACAGCTCATCAGTGTCGAACCCCTCCTCGGAGCATCGGGGTCCCCCGAAAGTCCCACTTTTGAGTCTCTCCACTAAAAACTCTTCCCGCCGTACTCCTTTTGTTGATGAAGTTGTTGTTCAGTTGATCAGTGGCTCTGGCGGACCTGGCGCAGTCAGTTTTTTGAGAGAAAAGTTTCGCCCAAAGGGTGGCCCTGATGGAGGGGATGGAGGGAGCGGAGGATCGATCTATTTGGTCGCCTCACCCGCATTTTCTACCCTTCAGATGTTTCGATACCAGAGGCATCTCAAAGCAGAATCAGGAAAGTCTGGTGGTCGAAACCGACGGAGCGGCAAGAGCGGAGAAGATCTTTACGTCACCGTTCCTGTGGGGACCCTGGTGCGAAATGCAGATACAGGCGAACACCTTGCCGATCTTGACCATGAGGGTGCGACTCTTCTCATTGCAGAGGGGGGCAAGGGGGGGAAGGGGAATGCCCATTTCGTCTCCTCAGTTCGCCAGGCACCCGCATTTGCTCAACCGGGCATCCCTGGTGTTTCTCTGACTATCGACCTGGAATTGAAACTCCTGGCGAACGTTGGGTTGATCGGTGCACCGAATGCCGGAAAATCCACCCTCTTGGCAGCCATTTCCAGAGCGAAGCCCAAAATCGCCCCCTATCCATTTACGACCCTCCATCCCAACCTTGCAGTGGTCGACTTTGAAGTGGGGGATTCTCTGGTTGTCGCGGATCTTCCCGGGTTGATTGAAGGGGCTCACGTAGGTGCAGGTCTCGGCACCCAGTTTCTCCGCCACATTGAGCGAACCGCGGTTCTCGTGCATTTGATTGATGTGCATGACGCGACCCTTCTTGGAAAAGATATCTCTGAAGTTCACGACGTGATTGTGAATGAACTCAGACTCTTTGATCCCTCTCTTATTGACAAACCCCGCCTGATTGCGCTGAGTAAAATTGATCTGGTTTCGAATGAAGAGGTGGAAAAAATTGCAGGGCAGCTTCGACAAAATCTTCCCATCGAAATTTATCCCATCTCTTCCGTGACAAAAAAAGGCTTGTCTTTCTTAGTAAAGGCTATGAGAGAGGTTGTCTCTATATCCCATGAGTTGGTATAGATTTTGCTTCTCCAAAGAGCGGTATAAAAAGTTGGAGGGAAATTATGTCTTCTAAGCAGAAGAGCGCCATGTTCATGATCGTTTACCTGATCCTCCTTTCAGCTTTTTTTTGTATTTCCATTCCTTCGTTTGCAGACGAATGGTTCTCCGATGCTCCCATCATGTCTCCGGAAGAGGCGGGGAAAATAACAGATACCCTTCATCACTTGAGGGCGTTTTCTCCTGGAGATTTTATCAGTGAGGATCGTCTGTTGTCGTTAGAGGCAGAGATTAAAGAATTGCAGGGATTGTCTCGGATGAGGAATTTGGATGCTGGGGGCGGGATTCCTCTTGCAGATGAGCTGACCCTTGCGTTGATTCGCTTTATTGCAGGCGGAAAAGATGCACTTGCGACAGCGAGAGGTGAAGGGGGTGAATATTTAGAGATCCTTCTTGGAGGGATGATACGCGCCACCCTCTTTTTAAACCAGCTTGCTGAGCGGGGATATGGACAAAAGGAAATTGACGAAGGTTCTGTCGTTTCAGATCTGGCACTCTGGCTCAATGATGACCTCTGGCAGATGAGGATGGCGACAGAAGAAATGCTTGGCTCCTTAATGAGAGAAGATCTTTCTTCTGGCTTTACTGTGAATTCGGAGTGGCTTCAGCGATCAGCCAGTTATTGGATCTCTCTTTTGATTTCTCTCCATGACCACGGGGTGAAGAATGAGGACCTTGAGGTGTCGGGAAAAAGCAGATTCCTCCTCACCGATGCGATTGAAGCGGCCGCAAATAGCGGACTCAGAGCGAAGGGAACAGCCGTTATTCTGCATGGATTCTCGAAAGATTACAAGGAGTTACTCAAACAAAGCGTCGATTCTCTCTGCAGTAAATGGGATCAGAAAGATTGGGAATATTTCCATACTTATCAATGGATTAAGGGGGGGAGCGCGCTTTTCGATATCTGCTATGGCTTGGATGGCAGGGTCCTGATTAAACCAGGGATAAAAGAAGAGGGTGCCCAGCTCAGTTGCTCAGAACGGGAAAAACTCCTGATGGACCGTTTTGTTCACCTCTATCGCGGAGGTCGCCCCTTTCGCCTAAATCCTACGGAAACCGGAGAGTTACTGAGGGCACTCCAGTGAGGCCAAAAAATAGGCATTGATTTTTGGTTATGGTTTTTTCATTGCAAACAGTGACCTAAAGCCTTATACTATTTATAGAAACGCCATATAGGCAAAGGTGGGAGTTGACACGGTAGAAAAAGGGAAAAATCTCAGAAAAATTGGCATATTTGGAGGGGCTTTTGATCCGGTTCATACCGGCCATGTCCTCTCGTGTCAGGATGTTCGGGAGAAATTTTCCCTGGAACTTTTGCTGGTTATTCCTTCTTATTTATCGCCGCACAAAATTCCAGCTCAATATGCGTCTTATAAGCATCGTCTTTACATGACAGAGCTCGCCTTTGCTCAAATTCCTCACATTCAAGTCTCTGACATGGCGGCAAAACGCTCCGGTTATACCTACTCTGTAGACCTGATGCACGAGGTTCATAAGCTTTACCCGGAAGCGGAGTTATTTTCCATCATTGGCATGGATTCTTATATAGAAATGCCGACATGGAAAGACCCAGAAGAACTCTTTTCACTCTCCCATTGGATTGTCATGACGCGCCCCGGATATCAGATGAAGGGGCTTGAAACTGTTTTTCCACCCAAATTGTCATGCGAATTTGAGTACCAGGAGAGCCTATCGTACCGCCACGCCTCCGGGAAGAAACTTCTGTTTCAGGAGACTGAGTTCATGGATATTTCGTCGACAGCAATACGAGACAAATTGTCGAGAGGGGAGGAGGTTTCTCCGGGTGAACTCCCTCCCGCAGTCTTCTCTTACATTCGTTCTCATAAGCTCTATGAAAAGCCTTCTGTCGCAGATGCCGACAGAAGAAAGGAGGTTGATGCCAAGAATGTATCAAGATGAGAGGGTCACTCGCTTGTGCAGTTCCGCCGCTCTTAAGAAGCATGCTAAGAATGTCATGGTTCTCGATTTGAGAGTTTATAATACCATTGCCGATTACTTTATCATTTGCAGCGGCTGGTCGAAGCGGCAAGTACAGGCCATTGTTGATGGCGTCTTGGAAGAGCTGAAAAAGAGCGGGATGGATTGTAATCACGTGGAAGGTTACGAACATGGCACTTGGGTCCTCATCGATTTGGGTGATACGGTGGTGCATGTCTTCCAAAGTGAAGTGCGTTTAGCTTACGATCTTGAAGGTCTCTGGCAGGAAGCCGGGAGGTTTTTGATGAAAGAAGCGGGCGAAGCTGAAGCCCTGGGGGCTGCCCCCTGAATTATCTGAATTACACCAAAGATGCCGCAAACTCCGCAAGCAATCTCACACCAAATCCCGTCCCCCCTCGCGGCACGTAGGACGAGAGATCTCCCGAGGTGTAATATGCCACACCCGCAATATCGAGGTGTACCCAGGACGAAACCCCTTCAGGCACAAAATGCTTGAGGAACGCGGCACCCTGGCTTGCGCCTCCCCCTCTCACTTTCCCGGCGTTACAGACATCGGCGACGTGGCTCTTCACATCTTCGGAGTATTCATCGTAGAGCGGCAATGGCCATACCCGCTCCCCCACCTCTTCACCCAGCTGATGGAACTTCGCTATCAGTTTCTCATCTGTCCCGATGGCCGCACAGCAGGCCCTCCCCAACGCAACTGAGCAGGCTCCCGTGAGGGTGGCAATATCGACAATGACATCGGGCTGGTATTGCCCTGCATAATGGAGGGCGTCGGCCAGAATGAGGCGCCCCTCCGCATCCGTATTGTCGATTTCTATTGTTTTTCCTGACATGGCCGTCACAACAGAACTTGGCAGTATGGCGGTTCCGCTCGGAACATTCTCCGTGGCAGGGGCAATCGCAACAACGTGAAGAGGGAGCTTGAGTTCTGCAATTGCTTTGATTGCCGATATCACCGCGGCCGCACCACTCATGTCATATTTCATATCTTCCATCTGGAGAGAGGGTTTGAGAGAGATCCCCCCACTGTCAAACGTGACCCCTTTCCCAACCAAGGCGATTGTCTTCTTCGCTTTTCCGGCAGGAACATATTCAAGAACAATAAATCTCGGCGGGCGTGTGCTTCCTTGGCTAACGGCGATGAGTGCCCCCATCTTCTCTTTGCGGATCTGCGTTTCATCGAGAATCGTCACCTTTAAGTGAGCGTCTTTGGCCACTTCTCGCGCTCTTTCGGCAAGCTTTTCAGGGGTGAGCTCATTGGCAGGGGTATTTTGCAAATCTCTCGCAAGGCACTGGGCCTTTGCCAAAATCTCTCCCCTTGCAACCCCCCCTTTGACCGTCGAAAGATTCTTCTCTTCCGTGACCACTGAGATATGATCCATTTCAAATGAGGGTTCATCCTTCGTCTTAAACTGCTTAAATTCATAGAGTGAGAGGATAAAGGCCTCCGTCACACTCTGTCCTCCCTTCCCCCAGGACCAGCTGTTTCGTTTGAGAGAGGGGAGAAAAACAGCCGCATTTCCCACCTTTTCCTGCCGCAATCTTCTCGCCGCTTTTCCGAGCCCCCTTCTCAAGATTTCAAGCGTCACATCCTCTTTTTTTCCCAGGCCGACAAAAAGGAGGTGAGCTGTTTTTCCAAAGGGGTGGTTTCTTAAGAAGACGATCTCTTCTTTCTTTCCAGAAAAGAGTTTCTTCTTTTCCAGATCTGAGAGGATGTTTTCGAGTCCGGCAACCGATTTTTCCCACTGGAGCTTTGTGACACTCTTATCCTTTTCTTTCTTCTCTTCCCCATATGCAAAGAGAATCAGACATTCCTGCGCCACATCATTGAGCCTTGTTTTTTCGACGGAAAATTTCATCACGACTGCTCCTGTTGGCAAGATAAATTATTGAATGAATTTAAAACTTCTGAAAAGCCGAAGCCTTTTTCCTATAGCAGAGAACAATTCCAACTGTCAAAAAACAATGATATGGTGTGGGTATGAACGCGCTGACACTCGCACCTCATCTCAAACAAAGACTCGATCACCTGACTGATGTGATGGCGGTTTACCTGTTTGGCTCCAGAGCCACAGGAAGAGAGCACCCATTGGCAGACTATGATTACGGGATTCTGACTTGTTCCACAGGACATCGAAAAGGGGATGAATTCTATTTTGAACTTTACGATCTTTTGAGTGACATTTCGCCGCGCTCTTTCCAAAATGATGTCATTGATATTGCGTTCGTACGGGATGTGGGTCTGGAACTCCGGGCTCACATTGTTCGATATGGGAAGCTGCTCTACGATCGCAATCCTGAAGCGCGGCTTGAATTCGAGTCACAGACCACGCTGCTCTATTGTGACTATCGCCCCATTCTGCTGGAAATGGACCAAGCCATTTTGGAGGCGTTATGACGGAGACCCTTCATCGTGAGGCTATTTTTCCCCGGATTGATGGGATACGAAAAAACTTAAAGAAACTGGAAGAGCTGGCCAAACTGGATTTTGAGGCATTTTGCCAAGGCGATGCGCTGGACCTGGCCCATCATAAAGATGTAGTAAAACGTGACGCGATGATGAGAATCACAATAGCTTCAACAGCAGTGGAGAGGTACGCTAATTGGTAAGCGGACGGTTTCGAAAACCGTTGTAGGTCGAAAGGCCGATGGGGGTTCGAGTCCCTCCCTCTCCGCCACTTTGCTACCTCATTGATAATCGATGTGTGGCAGGGACTGACGCCGAACAAGAAGTTGCATTTTCCTTAATTTTTGGGCAGTTTTTGCCCACACTTTTTTATTATCTTGCCCAAAAATTCGTTGACTCTTTTCTCGTTCTTCTGCTAATCAGCTCTCATCAGGAGACAGGTGGATATTCACAATTTTACAGATTATCGGTCTTTCCTGCTGGCTTATGCTGACGATGCCAAAAAGGCCAATCCTCACTGGACATACGGGATCTGGGCTAAGAGGCTGGGACTTAAAGACACTTCTTCTATCACTAAAATTGTTCGGGGTCAGCGCCATCCCGGTCCTGAACTGACGGACCAGCTGATCAAAAACCTTGGTTTTGATGTCAAACGTGCTCAGTATTTTAGGGATCTCATCCATTTGCAAAAAGTGAAGAAGGATCCACGCCTCTCTCTCCTCCTCCTTGAGAAGATGAGCAAAAACCATCCGCAGGCCGTTTCGCGCATTCTTGATGATGAGACCTTTTCTCTCATTTCAAACTGGTACTGTACCGCGATTCGCGAGATGGTTCGCCTCGATCACTTTTTTGAGGACCCTAAGTGGGTATCGAGACAGCTCCACTTTAAAGTGACCCCGACTCAAGCCTCTCGGGCGCTCGATCTTCTCTTCAAAGTGGACCTTTTAAAACGAGACCGAAATGGGAAACTTCAGATCACAGACAAGCGCTTTGCGACGCAGAACGATTACGCCAGCGAGGCAATCAAACGCTATCACGAAGCGATGCTCGATAACGCGAAGCTCGCCATTCGCAAGATCCCCGTTGAGCGGCGCGACTTTCAGGCCTCAGTTCTCACTATGAATTTCGATTCGATTTCAGAAGCGAAAGAGCTGATTCGCCAGTTTAAAGACAGCTTTTGCCGCCTCCTGGAGAAAGAGAAGGGGGATGGCACTTTTCAAATCCAGATCCAGTTTTTTCCATTGACGAAGGAGTCTGTGGAAGGCGACAGGCAGAATAAAAGGGGACGGAAAGGGAGATGGAGCGTGTCATCCGGAGGCGAGTTGTCATCCTGAGCGAAGCGAAGGATCTCGACTCTTCGCAGAGCGAGGAATGACAAAACTTTAGTAACTTCTCAATATCGAAAGGAGGATAACATGTTTAAAGGACTCAAGGTGATGCTGGGTTTATCATTTCTGCTCGTGATGGGCGCAGAGGCCAATCTCCACGCCGACGAAGGGGCTGTAGGCAATGGCGGTGGCGCATGGGTTTGTCGTGATTGGATTGGGGGTAAAGAGGTAATTCGATGGTCAGTTCTAGTGGATCTCTATGAAGGGAGAGAGGAGTTCGATCTCTCGATTCCGGAGGTAAGTGGAGAATGGAGA
>JACQJE010000163.1 GCA_016205125.1 Deltaproteobacteria bacterium
TAAATAATCTCATTGTAGGAGTCGTTGTATTGAAAGGCGAGCTCAAACTCGACATTCCCCACCTTACTCTTGAAATAAAGAGGGTCGGGGTGGATCATTGTCCTGTTTTTGTTCAAATGCTGAACAAAAGAAACAATCCCCCCTTCGTAGAAGAATGTATGCTTGTTTTCACTCATTTCATCAATGAGATCAATAACCAGACCAGGATTTAAAAAAGCGAGCTCTCGCAGTCTCTGTGTAAGCGTATCGAAATTGAACTCTGTGATCTCAAAGATCTCCTTGTCGGGGAAAAACCGAATCTTTGTTCCTCGCTGTGTTGTCTCTCCGATCTCCTTAAGATCCGCCGTAGGTTTTCCCCGACGGTACTGCTGATAATAGACAATGCCATCGCGCTTTATTTCCAGATCAAGAACTTCAGAGAGCGCGTTGACCACCGAAACGCCCACCCCATGCAAACCACCGGAGACCTGGTACGATTTTTTGTCGAACTTCCCCCCCGCATGCAGTTTGGTCATGACCACTTCTGCGGCGGCCCTCTTTTCAGTCTCGTGAATATCTACAGGAATCCCTCGTCCATTGTCTTCCACTGTCACACTTTTATCAGGATGGAGGGTCACTGTAATATGGTCGCAAAAACCAGCAAGCGCCTCATCAATACTATTGTCCACTACCTCGTAGACGAGATGGTGCAATCCGCGGGATCCTGTATCCCCGATGTACATTCCAGGGCGTTTCCGTACCGCATCAAGCCCTTCCAGGACTTTAATGTGGGCGGCCGTATATTCCTTAGATGCGGATGCTGCATTCATGCCGGTCATCTGATTGGTATTCATCCTTTAATTTCACCTTCCTTTACAGAAAAAATGCGGCACTCCCTGAATCTAAGCGGGGTTCTTTCAGGCTCTGGCGTCGACACGAAAAGCTGTGCTCCAAGAGATCCGCAAAGCTGCGAAAAATTCTTGCGCCGCGCCTGATCCAACTCTGACATTACATCATCCACCAGGAAAATGGGAGAGGGGAAACCAACCTCCTGCAACAACTGCAGTTCTGCCAATTTCATCGCAAATATAGCAGACTTCTTCATCGTAATGAATGTCATTATGAGAACTACTTAATTCAGGCGCATCGGCATGATGACACAGATGTGTTTCTGATCCTGGGAAGACCTGATGACGCCGGGACTGAGCCGATCTTCCAACTCCAGACAAACCTCATCCCCATCATGCGCGGAAAGGGCGTCAATAAGATATTTTGCATTAAATCCGATTTCCATCTGCGGGCCGTCGTAACGAACGAGTAGATCTTCTTTTGCTTCTCCCAACTCTGGATGAACAGAAGAGATCGTCATCTCCTTTCCCCTAATGGTGAGTTTTACCCCCTTCGACTTTTCACTCGAAAGGAGTGAGACTCTCTTGAGGGAATTCATCAAATCAACTCGATTGATATAAATTTTCTTCTTATGATCCGCTGGAATCACCTGATTGTAATTCGGGTATTTTCCATCAATCAATCTCATAAAGAGAGCAACGCTATTTGAAATAAAGATCGCTTCATGATCAGTCACAGCCATCTGGATACTCTCCTCAGATTCATCGAAAATCTTTCGGAGTTCGTAAACCCCCTTCTTTGGAAAAATAACCCCCTGTTTCAGTACAATGTCAGAATGGATATTCTGCTGACTTTTTTCAATCATTGAGAGTCGATGGCCATCTGTTGCAACCATTCGAACCCTCTTTCCTGTTTTGCTGTCCCCTGCAGATTCCATAAAAATCCCGTTGAGATGTTGTCTCGCTTCATCATTGGAAATCGAAAAAGAGGTCTTCAAAATCATGTCTTCCAATGCATCTCTCTTTATGGAATAAAATTTTAGCGTGCTGTAATCTGCCAGCTTTGGGAAATCATGAGCAGAAACACCTACGATTTGAAATTCTCCCTTGCCACACACTAAGAGGAGCCTATTCAGATCTGTGCTCTGCGCTTTGATCGTGTCATTTGGCAATTCCTTCACAATGTCATAAAGATGCTTTGCTGAAACAGCAATGGATCCTGCCATTTCAACTTCTGCTGGAGATTGAGCGCGAATACCGACCTCCAGATCTGTTGTTGTCAATGTAAGGTTTTTTTCTCGCGCTTCAATCAAGACGTTCGAGAGAATAGGCATGGTGCTTCGTCTTTCAGCAACTCCCTGAATCTTTGATAGAGACTTAAGAAAGTTATCCTTTGTAATTTGGAATTTCATTTTGCAGCCTCCTTGAGTGAATCCACAGAAAGTAGTTTCCTATGACTATAATCATATATATACAGTAGTAGTAGTAGAGCCTGTTGATGGTGTGGATATCTTCACAAATGGTTGAATTCGTATAAAAAAAACGGTTTCAATCCTGTTCGCGTTCCCTGTGTATAAGTTTAAGAGATTGTGCATAACTCAGCTATCCACAATTCATCAACACCTTTTCCACCAAGTTATCCACTGCAGAACTACCATAGTTGTACGATTTGATCAAAGAGCTTGTCCGAACCTTGATCCGCCATCCACCCACTCCCTTGGCGGGACGCTCCGACGCGAAATACTGGAGTTACGCCTATTTCAGTGCCATGAGTTGTCGCTCGACTTCCGCTCGTATAAGGGAAAGAACGAACCACTTACTCGCTCCAGACGCCCGCCGCAGGAGTGGGTGGATGGCGGATCCGCAGGAAATGTGCTGAAAGCAAGTGATTTGGGTGCTTGGGGTGAGGTTGTCCCCCCCTCCCCCTCGATGGGGGAGGGGCAGGGTGGGGGTGCATATTCCTCAACTTATCGAGAAGGTACTTGTGGAAAAGCGGGGCAAAGAAAGCAGCAGCGTGACCCCCTTGTGGAGCATAGCAAACTGTGGATTTGTGGATAAACAAAAAATCCAAAGTAAATTTATAATCTTGCATGTCTGTCAGCTTGTGGAAAAAAAGTGGATGAACCTGTGAATGTGTTTTTTTAAGAGAGAACGATCCACAGGCTATTCACAGGGAATCCACAGCTTGCACACAGAGCAATCCACATGAGTGTTATCCGGAAATGCCGATTGTTGTGAGATCTAGTTCTCAATTGAGCGAATGAGAGCTTCGATATCCTTTCGGAGTTGCTGGTCTTGCGCCTTGAGTTCTTCTATCTTGCGCACCGCATGGATGACAGTGGAGTGGTCTTTGCCTCCAAAGGAATGACCGATTTCCGGAAACGACTTCTGCGTGTATTTGCGGCATAAGTACATGGCAATCTGCCTCGGAGTCGTCAGAAGTTTTAATTTCTTCTTGGATTTGAGGTCTATGAGTTTAATATCAAAATAAGAGGCAACGCATTTTTGAATGTGATCCAGAGTAATTTCGCGTATGCCTGTATCATGCAGAATATTCTTTAGGACCTCTTTAGCCAGATTCACAGTGATCTCCATCCCTGTTAGGGAGGCAAAGGCTCCGATACGGATAAGAGACCCTTCCAACTCGCGAATGTTCGTTGTAATCCGGGAGGCAAGGTATTCAGCAACGTCATCTGGAAGATAAATATCATCTTGTTCTGCCTTTGTTCTCAATATGGCGATTCTTGTCTCAATTTCAGGGGCCTGAATATCGGCAACGAGTCCCCATTCAAAGCGGGAACGCAAGCGATCTTCCAGCTTGAGAATGTCTTTGGGAAATCGGTCGCTTGTGACCACAATTTGGCGGTGTGTTCCGTGTAAAGTATTAAAGGTGTGAAAGAACTCCTCTTGAGACCGGTCTTTCCCCGCGATAAACTGGATATCGTCCATCAGGAGGACGTCCGCGGAATCACGGTACTTCGCTCGAAATTGTTCCATTTTTTCATAGCGGAGGGAATTAATCAGATCGTTGGTAAAACGCTCTGATGGAATGTAACAAATCTTCTTAGTTCCCCGCGATTTTTGAAGGATATGGTGTCCAATCGCATTGAGGATGTGGGTCTTTCCCAAACCGACCCCTCCAAAGATAAAGAGAGGATTGTAATGACTTGCGGGGTTTTCGGCGACTGCGTAAGAAGCAGCGTGAGCGAACTGGTTAGAGGTTCCGACGACAAAATTGGAAAAGGTATACTTTGGGTTGAGCGGCTCTCCGATTTGGGCCGATTTCGGGATAAAGATATGCGGTCCCTCACCCTGTGAATAGGAGGATCCTTCATTCAGTGATTCCGCCGCTGACGCAGGCATATGAGATTTCTTCTCAATGGGAGGTTGAGATCCCGCTATTGTCTCAGGCTCGTTAGCTGGCTGGGGTTCGGCGGCGATCCGAAATGCGAGTTTGCTGATCGGTTTGCCAAGGAGTCGTCCCATGACTTCTTTAATTTGGACAATATAGTAGGAATTGATCCACTCTTCGTAATAAGTGTTTGGGATCACCAGCTCAATGGTTTCTTCAGAAATATTCCCTAATTTAACGGGTGCGATCCAAAACGTATAGCCCGGAGAGGGAATTATTTTTTGAAGTTGATTGAGTGCTTCTTGCCAAACATTATCCATGTGAACTCTGAAACAGGCCTCCATAGCAGAAAAGACGCATAAAGAGTTTCCTAATGTAGCAGAGCATTTTTCAATTAGCAAGCGACTTACACTCCCTTGATCCGCCTCATTTCTTGTTCGAGCGAGCCGCAGGCGAGTCGAGAACCTGTTGGCATCACCTAAAGATGCGCAATTATTTGTGTCGTCGAGTACAAGTAGGCTATAGTAGTTCTGATGCCATCCAAACTTTTTACAGAAATAGCAGAAATCTCCCGAAATGCTGCGCTCCGTGCCGGAGAGGCTCTCAAGAAACGTTATGGAACAGTTTTTACTATCTCGATCAAGCCTGACGCTGGATTACTGACCGAAGTGGATCTTGAGTCAGAAGAGATCATTATTTCAGAAATCCGGAAAACGCGGCCTGCTGATGCCATTTTAGCTGAAGAGTCTGGTATTGTTTCAGAGCTTCGAGGAGAGTCCTCCTTTCGCTGGATCATTGACCCTCTGGATGGAACCACTAATTTCGCGCACGGTGTTCCTCACTTTGCTGTTTCCATCGGCGTCGAATATGAGGGGAATGTGGTTTCTGGGGTTGTTTTTAATCCGATGACGGGAGAATTATTTGAGGCGGTCAAAGGGAAAGGGGCGACGTTAAATGGCAAGAGCGTGCATGTATCAGGCGCGGAACAGATTGAAGAGAGCCTTCTCGCGACCGGTTTCTCTTACCAGAAGGGGGAGATTGTCGATCAGGAGCTGGCTGTCTTAAGCCGCGTGCTTCACCACGTCAGAGCTGTGCGTCGAATTGGCTCTGCCGCTTTAGATCTCTGCTATGTCGCTGTTGGGAGATTTGACGGCTTTTGGGAATATGATCTCAGCCCCTGGGACATTGCGGCAGGTGTTTTGCTGGTGACAGAAGCGGGGGGGAAGGTGAGCAGTATGAGTGGGGGGCCTTATCTTCTCGAAGAGGGAAGTATCGTAGCCTCCAATGGAAAAATTCATCAGACCCTGATTGAAATGCTACGTTAACTTTGTTATTTGTTAAGAAATGAAATTCAGGGAAGGTCACTTGATCAGGAGGATCATATGAAAACACGTATTTTTGTTCTTTTCTCAGCTGTTTTGATTTTGGGGATAGGGATAGCCAAGGTCGAAGCGGGAACTCCATCAGAGAATGAGGTCAGGAGAATCGCTCTTGAGGTTGCCCAGCAGATGACTCTGCCGCAGTTAGCCGCAGGAGGGATTGATTGGCAGGCAGGAGAGTGGTCGAGTTATGAGATGAGCCTGGCGATTGCACAGGGGACGATGGTCAAATTTGTGTCTAAAGATGAGGGGGACAAGTTTTGGATGACCCTGTTGACGAAACTCGATTTTTTTGGCCAACCGTATCAGGTTGAGTCGAAGATGCTGATTCGTCGCGCTGATGGCGCGATTCTTGAGTTTTACGTTGATGGGCAAAAGCAGGAGGTGCCTCAGCAGGATGTGACGCTGATCAGCCAGGAAGCTGAAAGAATCACTGTTCCAGCCGGCACATTTGATTCTATCCATGTAAAGATGACTGTTTCGCAAGATGGGCAAACAATGAATGTCGATACATGGATGAACCCGCGCGATGTGAACCTTGATGGCACGATTAAGATGGTCCAGGAAGGCGGGTTGATGAGTACAACGCTGGAGTTGACAGGATTTGGCGATAAAAATCCACCGACGCTTCAATAGCTTGCGGCAATCGAGACATCTATTTGAATGCTGAGCCAGCGGCGCTCTTCTGAGAGAGCTGCAAACGCAGTCTCATCCAGGACTTCTGTTCCAAGCCTGTGTTCAATTCGCACAAGCTCTTCGCGAAGAGTGTGAGGATCGATTTCATTGGGAAGGGCGGCTTCTTCAGCGAGGACCGTCAGTTGATCTTCATGGAACTCAGCAAAGCCGTTCCTGATCGCAGTGTGAAAAACCTGATCCTCCACTTTGTAGTGGAGATGACCAATGCCGAGAAAGCCAAGAAAGGGGAGATGGCCTGACAAGAGGCCGATTTCTCCCCGGGCAGCTGGAAAGACGATCTCAGCGACCTTTTTCCCCTCCACGAGCTTGCGTGTCGGAGTAATGATGTTCAAAAGGAGCAGGGTTTCAATTTTCATTCCGGTTCTCTAGAGTGTTTTTGCTTTTTCAATCACGTCTTCGATCGGTCCGAGCATATAAAATGCCTGTTCCGGGATCGAATCGAGTTCACCCTCAATGATCATCGAAAAGCCCTTAATGGTATCTTCGAGTTGAACGTATTTTCCAGCAGTTCCAGTGAATTGTTCAGCCACATGGAAAGGCTGGGAAAGGAATTTCTCGATTTTCCGCGCCCGGGAAACAGTCCGTCTGTCTTCCTCCGAGAGCTCTTCCATACCCAGGATCGCGATGATATCCTGAAGATCTTTGTACCGTTGCAGGATTTTTTGGACAGCGCGGGCCACATTGTAATGCTTCTCTCCAACAATTTCGGGATCGAGGATTCGCGAGGTCGATTCCAGCGGATCGACTGCGGGATAGATTCCAAGTTCGACGATTCTCCGCGAGAGATTTGTCGTCGCGTCGAGGTGGATAAAGGTTGTGGCTGGAGCAGGGTCGGTATAGTCGTCGGCGGGAACATAGACGGCCTGAATAGAGGTGATGGACCCTTTATTTGTCGAGGTGATCCTTTCCTGCAGTTCGCCCATTTCTGTTGCGAGTGTGGGCTGGTAACCGACTGCGGATGGGATTCGCCCGAGAAGTGCGGAAACTTCAGAGCCTGCCTGTGTAAAACGGAAGATGTTGTCCATGAAGAAGAGAACATCCTGCCCCTCTTCATCCCGGAAATATTCCGCTACGGTGAGTGCGGACAATCCGACTCTGGCTCTCGCTCCAGGCGGCTCATTCATTTGACCGTAAACGAGAGCAGTCTTCGCGATAACTCCCGATTGTTTCATTTCCTGCAGAAGGTCATTTCCTTCGCGAGTCCGCTCACCGACCCCCCCAAAAACAGAGACCCCTCCATGTTCCGTGGCAATGTTGCGAATCAACTCCATGATGATGACCGTTTTTCCGACACCAGCGCCACCAAAGAGACCGATTTTCCCCCCTTTGGGATAGGGAGCGAGGAGGTCGATGACTTTGATGCCGGTGATAAGCTGTTCTGTCTTCACGCTCTGCTCGTTCAAAGCGGGAGAAGGCCGATGGATCGGATAGCGCATCTCAGTTTGAACAGGCCCCAGTTCATCGATCGGATCTCCGATGACATTCAAAAGACGACCTAATGTTTCCCGCCCCACTGGAACTGTAATCATCTCTCCCGTGTCAAGAACCGTCATTCCGCGGCAGAGACCATCTGTCGTATCCATTGCGATACAGCGGACTGTATTGTCACCGAGGTGCTGGATCGCTTCGAGCGTCAGATTCTGTTCTTTGTCATTGATCCAGGGATTAGTGACTTTGACGGCATTATAGATGGCAGGGAGACTGCCGCTTTGAAACTCGACATCGATGACGGGTCCGATGACTTGCTTGATTTTTCCTATGTTGCTCATGAAAATACCCCTTGTCTGTTTTTGGACCTTTTATCCGCGCAGCGCTTCAGCGCCGCTTACGATTTCAATCAGTTCTTTCGTAATGGAGGCCTGGCGCGTGCGGTTGTACTGTAATGTGAGAGAACGAATCATTTCTTTTGCATTATTGGTCGCGCTGTCCATCGCTGTCATCCGGGCTCCATGTTCGCTGGCAACAGATTCGAGAAGAATCTGGTAGACCTGAACTCTCAAATGTTTCACTAAAAGGTCCGAGAGGATTTCTTCTTTAGTTGGTTCGCAGATATAATCGACCGCAGAAACATCTTCCGGAAGATGGCCTGAACCGATGGGAAGGAGCGGCTCACAAACGACCCCCTGACTCATGGCCGATTTGAATTCATTGTAAATGGAATAAACTGCGTCAATCTTCTCCGCAAGAAATGCGGTTTCGAAGATTTTTGAAATCTCAGCCGCTGTGGAAAAATTTACGTCAGGCACGGCGGTTGAGAAATTATTTGCGGCGGCAACACCTCTCCTTTGAAAAAAATCGTGACCCTTATGTCCGGCAAACGACCAGGTGATCTCCGCCTCTTTCTCCTGCTTCTGGGAAAAGTCCAGGGCTGTCTTGATGATATTGGAGTTAAAACTACCGCAGAGCCCCCTGTGAGAAGAGACGACGAAGAGATGGATTCTTTTTTGCGGCCGTCTCGCAAGGAGAGGATGATCCTTCGATTTCGCGCGCATGGCGACAGAGCTCATGACGCGGCGCAGAGCGCGGGAATAAGGGCGCGCCGCAAAAATCTGTTCCTGAGCTCGGCGGAGGCGGACAGCCGCGATCATTTTCATTGCTTTGGTGATCTGCTGCGTCTTTTTGACGCTGACGATTCTTTTTCGAAGGGCTTTTAGGTTCTGCATCTCGCCTCAAAGGATTTTACCGCATCCTCTATTCTCTGCCCCAAGTCATCATCCAGCGCTTTTTTGGTTCGCAACTCCTCAAGCAGACCCGCCTGGTTTTGATCGAGATCCTGATAGAGACCCGCTTCAAAATCGTGCATTTTCTCAAGGGGGATGTGATCCAATAAGCCGCGGGTAGCCGCAAAGATGAGGACAACCTGTTTTTCAACTGAGAGGGGGCGGTACTGACCCTGCTTAAGAATCTCGACGAGAAGGCGGCCGCGCTGGAGCTGTTTTTGAGTTGCGGCGTCGAGTTCACTTCCAAACTGGGAAAACGCTTCAAGTTCCCGATATTGCGCCAATTCGAGGCGAAGCCGCCCTGCGACCTGTTTCATCGCTTTAATCTGCGCATCCCCGCCAACCCTCGAAACGGAGAGACCGACATTCACAGCAGGCTTGATCCCACTGTGAAAGAGGTCTGATTCAAGATAAATCTGGCCGTCGGTGATCGAAATAACGTTGGTTGGAATATAAGCGCTGATGTCGTTTGCCTGCGTTTCAACAATCGGCAGTGCTGTGAGAGATCCCCCGCCTTCCGCATCGCTCATCTTTGCGGCACGCTCAAGGAGGCGGGAATGGCAGTAGAAAATGTCACCCGGGAAGGCTTCGCGGCCGGGGGGACGCCGCAGGAGAAGGGAGAGCTGACGGTAGGCCTGCGCATGTTTTGTGAGGTCATCGTAAATAATGAGAGCATGCATGCCATTATCGCGGAAATATTCTCCCATTGTGACGCCCGCGTAGGGAGCAAGATACTGGAGAGGAGCAGGGTCACTTGCTGTCGCGGAGACAATGATCGTATATTTCAGAGCATCATATGCCTTCAGCTTGTCGATCACGCGGGCAATTGTTGACTGTTTCTGGCCAATTGCCACATAGATACATTTTACATCGTTATCGCGTTGATTGATGATCGTGTCGATCGCAATGGCTGTTTTACCCGTCTGCCGGTCCCCAATGATCAACTCCCGCTGGCCGCGGCCGATCGGAATCATCGAATCGATTGCTTTGAGACCGGTCTGGATAGGTTGGTGGACCGAGCGGCGCTTTACAATCCCTGGAGCTTTCAGTTCAACATATTTCCGATCCTTCGCTTTAATCGGAGCACCCCCATCAAGAGGCTCCCCCAAAGGATTGACGATTCGTCCCAGAAGAGATTCTCCCACTGGGACTTCCGCAATTCGCTCTGTCCTCTTTACAATGTCCCCCTCCCGGAGATTTTTATCTTCTCCAAAAATGGCGATTCCGACATTCTGTTCTTCCAGGTTGAGCACCATGCCGACGAGGCCTCCAGGAAATTCAACAAGCTCACCCGCGAGCGCGTTATCCAAGCCGTATACTCTCGCAATCCCATCCCCGACGGAGAGGACCGTTCCGACCTCGGCCACATCGAGCTTTGTCTGGAAACCCTCCAGCTGTTGTTGGATCATTAAACTGATTTCTTCAGAACGAATTTCCATTGAACCTACCCTTCGCTATGATGGTTTTACCATCGACTGTACAACATCTGTCGCTTGAGCCAGCAAATGTCCCCTTATTGTTTCAAGTTGTTGGGCGATTGTGTTATCGAATCGCAGACTTCCGATCTGGATCCTCATCCCCCCCAACACCTCAGGATTTACCTGGAAATTGAGAAGGAGTTTTTGACGTGACGCCCTCTGAAGCTGGCTGTAGATCTCTTCTTTTTGATCTTGTGAAAGAGAAATCGCGGAAATGACGACGCCTCTTCGCTTCTGCAGCATTGTTTCCGCGTGAATTTGATAAGAGTCGCAAATATTTCCCAAATAAGAGAGATGTTTTTTCTGCAGCAAATGCTTCAGAAAGAGAGAGAGGAGGGGTGAGAGGGAAAGGCGTCCAGCGACCCTATGGAGCAACTCTTCTCTCTGAGACAGGGAGAACA
>JACQJE010000164.1 GCA_016205125.1 Deltaproteobacteria bacterium
CCCTAAGAATCTAGTGTAGTGATTCCAACACTTCTTTATTTATTATAAATTGTCATCCTGAGGCGCAACCGAAGGATCTGGATTCTTCGCTTCGCTCAGAATGACAATTGGCTCATAATTCCTCAGAAGGCAAAACCCCCTGGCAGTGCAACCTGCCAGGGGGCTGATCCTTCGCCAGTTTTCTACCGCGGCCCTTATTAGAACGTCACAGCCGCGTTAAAGGCAAGGGCAAGAACTTCATTGGTCTGGAAGTTCTGCACTGCATTCCCTTTATAGAACTCTCCAGGAAAAAGGATCCCCGCGTCGAGGCTCGTCGCAATATTCTTTGTCCACTGATAGCCAGCAGACCCATCCAGCTCAAAGCCTCTATTGAGATTCTGAGCATTATCGGTCGAAGCCCGCTCAGCCGCATATCCCCAGACACCGTTCAAGCTCACCCAGAGATCTTTCCAGAGATCGTAGGAAGCTCCAAGGGCAGCATAGACAGTGTTGTGGATCGTGTTTTGATATTCATTGGAGCCCGCATTCAACTCACCAAAACCGAGCGGGAGACGGCCAACACCCTGCTCAAACATAATGAGCGCGATATTGTAGTTGCGATCGAAGACAAACTCCCGATCTTCATCAGCATCACCGGCATGCGGCGGCTGGCCAGACGCATACCCTGCGCGACCCCAAACATCGAGCTTGCCGCGCGCATAGTCGGCTTCTGCCGCAAGGCCAAATTTGTTGGCGTCCACCTCACTTAACGGAGTCGGGGCCGGCCCAGTCGCAGCAAAGCCCTGTGGGCCAAAAATCCAGACCGCTTCCACTGCTGTCCGCAGGGTGCCGTTCCAGAAGAGGTTCGGGAAGGTCTTATCCACATACCCGTCAAAAATATGCGCCGCGATATTGTTATTTGCCTTATGGAAGAAGTAGTACATGAGCCCTGCTTCAAGGTCGTGATCGAGCCAGTTGTAAATGGCCCAAACACCCGAGTTAGTGGTCCTTCTGGAATGATCATCACGATCGTCTTCATTGATGATGTCATAGAAAGGAACGAATGTCAGATTTCCAAAGGACGCTTCAAAGTTGACCGTATCTACTGTATCCTGAAAGTAATCCCACACTCTGTTCCCATCATTCCACCACATTCCGAGACCAAAATGGCGCGGCATCCGACCCGCCCTCAGTGTCCCGTAGTCAGTGGCCCACTCGCCCCATACGCGCCTCACGAGGAAGTTCTCTTCGCCATTTCTCTCATTAGAGAATTGCGAAAAATCCCCAGCGAAAAGTCCTCTTGCGCCCGTTTGCCCTTCTCTCGCAAAGTTGGCATCCCCCCCTTGCGCAACCGCAGGACTCCCCCAATAAGCACCTCCTGTGAAGTTCAGGTTGTGGGGTGCCGCACCTCCTGAATCAGCCGCTCGATAACGGCCTGTTAAAATATCGGTCTGAAAGTAGACTCCGAGATCATCTGTAATATTGATCACCGGATTTAAACGGAGACGATGCAGGACAAAGGAGCGGTTATCTTGCTCGAGAAAACCATCTCCGTCTGTGTCGAAGTCTTCGTTTTGGTTGAGATCAAGAGCATCAAATAAGCGGTAGCCCACGCGCCAGTTCCCGTCGAATGTAATACTAGCAGCAAACGACGCGGTGGTCAGCGCAAGAGCCCCGCACGCTGCCATTAGGGTTGCTAGTAATCTTCTCATCGTTAGTTCCTCCTCACTCGTGTTTACAAGACCACTCTTTCCCAATCGCACCGCAGCGCCAACATACCGCCCAACGGAAAAAGGCGTACTTTGCCAGCCACTGACTCAAATCCTTTCTCATCAGGCCAAGAGACTTACTTATTTTAAAAACGATTTGGCCTTTTTTACTGATAGAATGCGTGATGCACAGAGCATTCTCTTTGTAAAATCACGCTAACATGCGTCTTTGGGGTTGTCAAGTTATGTTGCATGCTCAGAAATCAGACAGCTCAAATGCAACAGCGGCGCCTCCTCCAGGGAAATATCTCTTTAAGAGGAGAGCGCCGCTGTTTTATTTCAGCTTCGCACCGAAGCGTTATGTGACGCTGTTTAATACATCTCCGGCATGCCGGCGCCAGGATGAGCGGGAGCATGTTTGCCCCCCTTCTCTTCCGGCTTCTCTGCGACCATCACTTCTGTCGTCAGCATGAGTGAAGCGATGCTTGCCGCATTCTGAAGAGCATTCCGGGTGACCTTCGTCGGATCGATAATGCCGGCTTCCACCAGATCTTCAAATACTTCTGTTCTGGCATTGAAGCCGTAGGCGCCTTCGCGCCCTTTGACGCGATCGACCACAATCGAAGGTTCCTGACCCGCGTTGGCCGCGATCTGCCGAATCGGCTCTTCAAGAGCTCTCCTGGTGATATCGACGCCGATCTTCTCTGAGGGGGTCAGATTCTTGATCGAATCGAGAGTCTTAGCCACCCTCAGCAGAGCCACGCCGCCGCCCGGAACAATCCCCTCTTCCACTGCGGCGCGCGTCGCATTAAGCGCATCTTCCACTCTCGCCTTCTTCTCCTTCATCTCTGTTTCCGTTGCCGCGCCCACTTGAATAACTGCGACACCGCCGACGAGCTTCGCCAGCCGCTCCTGGAGTTTTTCACGATCGTAATCGGAAGTCGTCTCATCAATCTGGCGACGAATCTGCGTGACGCGGGCATTGATCTCCTCTTTGCTCCCCGCACCATCAACCAGAGTGGTGTTGTCCTTATCGATCGTGATTCTCTTTGCGCGTCCGAGATCTTTGAGTGCCACATTTTCCAATTTGACACCGAGATCTTCAGAGATAACCTCTCCGCCCGTCAGGACTGCAACGTCTTTGAGCATCTCCTTGCGGCGATCCCCAAAGCCAGGCGCTTTTACCGCGGCACAGCTAAATGTTCCGCGGAGCTTGTTGACCACTAACGTGGCCAGCGCTTCCCCTTCTATATCTTCCGCAACGATGAGAAGAGGTTTGCCCGTCTTGGCAATCTGCTCCAGCAGGGGGAGAATTTCTCTCATGTTGCTGAGCTTCTTCTCATGAATGAGGATATAGGCATTTTCGAGAACCACTTCCATCCGCTCAGGATCGGTAATGAAGTATGGAGAGAGGTAACCGCGGTCAAACTGCATCCCCTCAACAATTTCGAGTGTGGTCTCCATCCCTTTTGCTTCTTCAACGGTGATGACCCCTTCTTTGCCGACTTTGTCCATCGCTTCGGCAATGATTTTGCCGATCTCTTCATCGTTGTTGGCAGAGATGGTTCCAACCTGAGCCACTTCTTTTCTGTCCTGGATCGGTTTGCTCAATTTTTCTAGCTGTTTGACCGTCATTTCAACAGCCTTATCGATCCCTCTTTTGATTTCCATGGGGTTGTGCCCTGCCGCCACCATCTTGGCTCCTTCGCGGTAAATCGCCTGGGCCAGAACAGTCGCTGTGGTCGTTCCGTCACCCGCAACATCGCTTGTCTTGCTGGCGACTTCTTTGAGCATCTGCGCACCCATGTTTGTAAATTTCCCTTCGAGCTCAATCTCTTTGGCTACTGTCACGCCATCTTTTGTGATCACCGGAGAACCAAACGATTTCTCGATTATGACATTGCGGCCTTTTGGCCCCAACGTCACTTTGACAGCGTCAGCCAAAGTATTGATCCCCTCCAGAATGGAGTTGCGGGCTTCCTGACTAAAGATAATTTCTTTTGCTGGCATTTTACATTCCTCCCTTTAAATAATGATGCAAATGCAAAAAATCATTTACTTGGTAACCGCGAGGATATCGTCTTCCCTCAAAATGAGATAATCTTCATCGTTGAGTTTGATCTCTGTCCCTGCGTATTTCCCGAAGAGCACACGATCTCCTGCTTTGACATCCAGAGGCCGGCACTCCCCTTTTTCGTTTATCCGACCACTCCCTACAGCAATCACCTTCCCTTCCATCGGCTTTTCTTTTGCTGTCTCGGGAATGATAATTCCACCCTTTGTCTTTTCTTCCTGCTCAACGCGCTGGACAATAACGCGATCATGTAATGGTCTGATATTCATCTGTACATCACCCTCCTTCATTGATTAACCAAAAGTATTGAGAAAAACGGACCGTTAAACTTTCCACGGCCGAATATGTGTACGCTTTCTCATGAAGTCAAACTGGAACTCCGGGACTCCTGACCGAAGGAAAGTGACATGTATCATAAGCAAATAGGAAAATCAATAAAAACGATAACTTCTTTCTCGATTGAGTTTATGCTCCCCTTTGGTCTATGATCGGAAAATGTCAGTCCCTTTGGGAGAGAGAAGGTGGGGTTACACTATCTATTTGAAGAAACTCAGGAACTCGATCGGGCTCGCAAAACAGCGTCCTATATAATGAGGGAATTTAAGGAGCGGCCCCGGGTCGGCGTTGTTCTCGGCTCGGGATGGGGGGAGTTTGTCAAGGAGGTAAAAGTAGAAAAATCTTTTAATTACGCTGAGTTGCAAAATTTCCAAGTCCCTTCTGTCAAGGGGCACAAGGGGGAGCTCCTTTTCGCCCGAATGGGCGGCCTCCCAGCCGTGATTCTCAGCGGGCGGATTCACTCCTATGAGGGCTATCCCCTCCATCAAGT
Source organism: Deltaproteobacteria bacterium (assembly GCA_016205125.1). GTDB lineage: Bacteria > Bdellovibrionota > O2-12-FULL-43-9 > JACQJE01 > JACQJE01 > JACQJE01. The sequence goes on from JACQJE010000164.1 coordinate 4,589, forward strand.
CACTTTTCCGATCCGCGTTCTGTCCCAGCTTGGGGTTGAGATCTGCGTTCTCACCAATGCTTCGGGGGGATTAAATCAGACCTTTCGGGCAGGTGATACCCTCCTTGTCACGGATCATATCAATCTGATGGGGGTTGATCCCCTCCGGGGAATACGCCCCGCTCCAGAGCGCTCCCCCTTCCTCGACCAGCGGAATATCTATCACCCGATTTGCGCCGATGTTGTCCGCCGCACAGCCTCTTCTCTATCCATTCCTCTTCGTGAAGGGGTTTATATTGCCCTGAGCGGTCCATGTTACGAAACGGCCGCAGAAGTGCACATGCTTCGTACCCTTGGAGGAGATGCTGTCGGGATGTCAACTGTTCCTGAAGTCATTGTCGCTCATCGGGAAAGGCTTTGGGTCTGCACACTCTCCTGCATTGCCAATGTCGGAAGCGATATGCGCAATGTTGACCTTGACCACGAATCAGTATTAGCTGTTCTGCGTAAAGGGGCTAAAAGTCGTGCTCAATTGCTCATCCAGGCGATCCCCCTGATGGTTGAAGAGCGGGATAAACAGAACAAGTAACGGAGAAGAGAATGCGTACTAATCCTCTCATAAAATCCGCCATTGAAGCTGTAAAACAGGCGCATGCCCCCTATTCCCGCTTCCTGGTTGGCGCCGCTCTCCTCACGAAAGAGGGGACCATTTTCCCAGGCTGTAATATTGAAGCAGGCGTGCCGATTGGCATCTGCGCAGAACGCGCTGCCCTCTGCAACGCTGTCATTCATGGAGAAAAACAATTTCTTGAACTCGCAATCTACACAAAAACACGCACGCACACGTCTCCCTGCGGGGTCTGCCGGCAGATGCTCTCAGAATTTTCGCGGGATCTGATGATTCACTCCGTCAATGAGAAAAAGGAAGTCGTCACTTGGCGTCTCTCCGATCTTCTCCCCTATCCCTTCATCGCAGAAGAGGCAGGAGCCTATTCTCGCGAAACAGGAAAGAAATGAGAGTTCCTTCCGCTCTGCTGATCCGAAACGGCCTGATTGTGACCATGAATCGATGGGATGAGATCTTTCGCGGCGACATCGTGATCAAAGGGAATAAGATTGCAGAGATCATTAAACACTCGCTAAAGGGGGGAGTCTCCTCCGTCCGCGGGGAGGGTATCCCTCTGGGGACGGAGGGGACTCTCCCCTTTGACACCGGTGATGTGCGGGTGATCGACGCAGCCGATGCGCTAGTCCTCCCCGGATTCATTCAGACCCACACCCACATCTGTCAAACGCTCTTCCGGGGAATGGCTGAAGGGGTTCCTCTTCTGACATGGCTCAAAAAATTCATTTGGCCGCTGGAAGCTGCATTGACGGAAGAATCTCTCTATGCGGCAAGCCTCCTCGGAATCAGCGAGCTCCTCCGTTCTGGCACAACGTCCATTCTCGACATGGGGACGGTGAGACATACGGAGGCTGTTTTTTCAGCCTCTGCGGAGATGGGAATTCGCGCCTGGATCGGGAATGTCTTGATGGATTCCAAGTTCTGTCCGAATGAACTGCGGGAAAGCGCATCGCAGGCAGTGAAACGCTGCGACACGCTCTATTCCCAGTGGCATGGCAAAGAAAATGGGCGCCTCCATTACGCAGCAGCACCCCGCTTTGCCCTCTCTTGTACGGAAAACCTTCTGCGCCAAATCACCGCATTTGCAGAAGAACGCCATCTTCTCATTCACACTCACGCCGCGGAACAAGAAGAAGAGGCAGCGTTGGTAAAGAAAGAGACAGGATATTTTAATATTGAATGGCACGATCGCCTGGGGATGACAGGCCCCCGCCTCTGTCTCGCCCATTGCGTCTGGCCGCAAGAGAGAGAGATCGGCATTCTTAAACAAAAGGGGGTTAAAGTCCTCCACTGCCCCTCCAGCAATGCAAAGCTCGCCTCCGGAATTGCCCCCGTTCAGCGCTATCTCAAAGAGGAGATTGCTGTCTCTCTCGGCTCTGATGGGGCGGCTTGCAATAATGCACTCGATCTGTTTCTGGAGATGCGGGCCGCCGCTCAGCTTCAGAGCCTCAAATATGGGGCCGGCGCACTCTCTGCCAAAGAGATTGTGGCGATGGCGACCAGAGAAGGGGCAAGGGCTCTTGGAAAAGAGGCTGAGCTCGGCGCGATTGAAAAGGGATATCTTGCAGATCTTGTCATTCTGGATGTCAGCTCGCCCAGCGTAGTCAGCGCGGCTTCCGATCCCTACACGCATCTCGTCTTCAGTGCGAAAGCGCAAGATGTCCGCTACACGATCGTTGATGGAAAAGTTCTCGTTGACGAACGCAATATTCTGCCACTCGAACGGCATCGCGACTTGCGGGAGAAGGCCATCCAGTGGAGATCGCACTTCGCTGCCCTCGTTTAGTGTTCGGAAAGAGTGATCTGCTACGGCTTGCAGCAAGCCGCAATAACATTGTATTTGAATTGAGTGTTCATCCGGAAATGACAATCGTCACGAGGCCGAGCGAAAGATATTGCAACAAGGCCGAGGGAAGAAAAGACACCGAGGGCGCGCCACTTGGCACGTCGAGGTGTCTTTTCGACCGAGAACGAAGTTGCAATATCTTGCAGCCGGCCGCAGTAGATTGTCATTTCCGGATGAACAC
>JACQJE010000171.1 GCA_016205125.1 Deltaproteobacteria bacterium
TTATAGAGCCTGTCCGACAAATAGCTTTCGTAACGAAACGAAGCGAAAAATCGGCAGGTGAGGCGGCAGGTTCAAAATGCCAGGAGGCGTAGCTCCAGAGCTACGGCGAGGACATTTTGAACCGATAACGAAACCTGCCGATTTTGCAGCAAGTTGTAGTAGAAAGCTATTTGACGGACAGGCTCTATAATAAGGTTAGGCGCGTAGCTCAGGGGTAGAGCGCTACCTTGACACGGTAGAGGTCGGCGGTTCGAGACCGCCCGTGCCTACCATTTGGTAAGGAGGAACGCCTATCACAACTCAAAAAGTGAAAGAGCCGCGCCGCAATGAGCAGATCCGATCTCATGAAGTGCGCGTGATTGATGAAAGCGGGGCTCAGCTCGGAGTCATGCCTCCCAGAGAGGCATTGTCCTTGGCGGAGATGAGAGGGCTCGATTTGGTGGAAGTTTCACCCAATGCCCAGCCGCCGGTATGCAAGCTGATCGACTATGGGAAATTCAAGTACGAGCAAAAAAAGAAGCAGAAAGAGGCCAAAAAAAAGCAGGTTGTGGTTGACCTCAAAGAGGTCAAGCTCCGGCCGCAGACGGAGGAGCACGACTTCGAATTTAAAATTCGCCACATGAAGCGCTTCCTGAGTGAAAATGATAAGGTGAAGGTCATTGTTGTTTTTAAAGGGCGGGAGATTGTTCACAGTGATTTGGGTAGAGACGCTCTCAATCGCGTTCTCGTGGAAATGAAAGAGCTCGCTGTTGTCGAGCAGCCCCCACGGATGGAAGGGAGGCAGCTGACGATGATTCTTGCTCCCCTGCAAATCCAGAAGGTGAAGATAAAGGGCGAAGAAAAGAGCGAGTCTTAAATCTCCTCTTCTCAAATGCTTCAAAATCGGGTATGGATGATGACCTGAGTATTTTTATGGATTGGAGTAATGGCAAATGCCAAAATTAAAGACAAACAAAAGTGCTGCAAAGCGTTTTAAAGTGACGAAAACGAGACACCTCAAGAGGGGCCACACGCACGGGAGCCACTTGATGACGGTCAAAAGCGGAAAACGGGCCATGCGCATTCGGAAAAATGAAATGGTGGATGCTGTCGACGAGCCGCGTCTTTTTAAGTTTCAGCTCCCCTACGCCAAAAAGAAGAGATAAGGAGTACTTGAATGGCAAGAGTCAAGGGTGGAACAATCACCAGGAAGCGGCATAAGAAGATTCTGAAACAGGCCTCGGGTTATTATTCGAGGAGAAAGAGCTGTATCTCTACAGCGACAGAAGCTGTTGAACGGGCTCTGCAGTACGCTTTCCGCCATCGGAAAGAGCGAAAGAGAGACTTTCGGGGGCTTTGGATTGCGCGGATCAATGCGGCAGTGCGGAGTTATGGCTTATCATATAGTACTTTTTCGGCAAATTTGAGCGAGCGGGGAATAGCGCTCAATCGAAAGATGCTCGCAGACCTTGCAGTTTCTGACCCTCACGCATTCAAACAGATTTTGGACTTCGCACAAGGCCGCTAATGCTATGTCTTCAGGGCTGGAAGATCTGGGTCGTATCCGTCAGAGCATCAAACAGCACCTTCGGGAGGTTGAAGAAGGGATTGAGGAGCGTCGGGATCCCTTTGCTCTCAAACAGCGCGTTGAAGAGATTCGCCTCAGTTTCCTCGGAAAGAAAGGAGAGCTGACAGAAAAGCTTCGCCTCATTGGCCAGGTGGAGCCCGCACTTCGTCCCACCCTGGGAAGCGAGATCAACAACATCAAAGAGTGGCTCAACAGCGAATTGGAGCGCATCGGCCTCCGATTGCGGACGCTGGAAAAAGAGGCGCAGTTTTCCAGAGAGAGTCTTGATCTCACCCTTCCTGGAAGATCTCATCCTGCTGGAGCACGGCATCCAGTGACGCAGATCTTTGAGGAAGTGGAAAATGTCTTTCTCCAACTCGGCTTTGATGTGGCGGAGGGGCCCGAAGTAGAGACCGATCATTATAATTTTGAAGCGCTCAATATTCCGAAGCATCATCCTGCTCGGGATTTGCAGGATACCTTTTATTTGGGGAGAGAGCTTCTCCTGAGAACGCATACCTCTCCCGTCCAGATCCATGTCATGAAAAAACACCGTCCGCCTCTCCGGATTATTGCACCTGGTGCGGTCTACCGTCACGATTACGACGTGAGCCATTCTCCGATGTTTCATCAGGTGGAGGGGCTGATGGTCGATTGCGATGTTTCCATGGCGGAACTGAAAGGGGTTCTCGACCATTTCGCGAAGCAGATTTTTGGGTACAGTGTCAAACTTCGCTTCCGCCCCCACTATTTCCCCTTTACAGAGCCGAGCGCTGAAGTCGATGTGAGCTGTATTCTCTGCAATGGGAGGGGGTGCAAAGTCTGTTCGAAGACAGGCTGGCTTGAAATCGCTGGATGCGGCATGGTTCATCCGGCCGTTTTTGAATCGGTCGGCTACGATCCCGATCAATACACCGGATTTGCTTTTGGATTTGGGATTGAGCGGATTGCGATGATCCTCTTTGGCATTGATGATATCCGCCTCCTCTTCGGCGGCGATCTCCGATTCTTGAAACAATTCAGGCACTGATATTTTGTCATCTGAGTAATTTGTCATCCTGAGCGAA
>JACQJE010000160.1 GCA_016205125.1 Deltaproteobacteria bacterium
ATAAACAGCTCCTCCCCTTTCGCCCGATCAGCTCCCGATGGCTTTGTAGTTCATAACTACTTGAAATAATTGTCATTATAGAAATAAGCCATCTTCAAGCTTTCTTCATACTTTTTGGCACCCCTCTTGCACTTTCTCTCAGTGAGATGTCAAGAAAGAGCCATCGTTTCACCACCTTTATCCTATTCCTGGCCGCCTTCGCGGGGGCCCTGTGGGCCATTTTGTCCTTTTCGACCACTCTTTCTTTGGCCGAATCCTCTTATTCATCTTCTGACCCCGCGACCTTTCTCTCCGCTGAAGAGCCCGATCTCGATCAGCTGACCTTCAGCTCTCCCCGGTTCAGGAAGAGCGCCCAGAGAGACAAAGCCATACCCTCCAGACACGCCACTGAGTCTCCTGAAAGTGAGGAGGCAACCCCCTGCTGTAAAGACGCCACCCCTGCCCCTCTCAATGATCTGAGGAAACTCACGGAGGAACTCGGTAAAACGCTGAACGAGGTGTTTCTCATTGGCACCCCGCCCGCCACAATCTCCCGGGACAAAGACAAAGTGGAATAAACCTTGCAATTAACTCTTCTATAGGAAATGAGAGAGTCCCCCTTCAGGGGGAAGAGAGGATGTAAAAATGGCAGTCGCAAGCGAAATTGCCAAGAAATTATCAATAGTTACTCTGCTGGCCGCCCTTCTCGTTCCAGCCGCCCTTCAGGCTGAAGAGGTGACAATAACTGCCGCGGAGAGTGACAAAATTCGTCACTTTGGGGTCGACCTCTCCACCAGCGGCCACGTTGGCCTGAGCAAAGAACACCCAAATTCCTACAGCATCCTTGAAGTCACCGGAAAATACTTCCTTCGCCCAACCAGCTCCCTCTTCCTGACCCTCTCGGGTGGAAAGGCGTTCACCGGCCAGGAAGAGTTCTTTTTTGACGACATCGTCCTCGGAATTCAGGAGGGCGCCATCTACTCCTTTGCGCTCCCAGACCCCACCCTCAAACTCCGCGGCTCCTTCTCAGCTTCTCTTCCCACTTCCGAAGAGAGCCGCCGCCTGGGACAAATAACTGCGCTTGTCGGCTCCATCGGAGCCGGAACCCTCTGGCACAACTTTATTCTTGGCTACGACATCATTCCTGCCGTCTATCTGAACCAATTTACGACCGCGAAAAGCGGCAAACCCAACAAACGCTTCGGTTTCGGAAACACCTTCACATTGGGATATCAATTCACCGACGACCTCGACTTCACCACCACCTGGAATCTCACGTTCCTCAGCACTTACAACCAAAAGGTCCCAAAGGGAACGTACAACTTTACGCAATCTCTTGGATACCAGATGACCCCCGAACTCTCCCTGCGAGGCGGGGCATCCACCAAAGGGAACCAGCTGAAACATGGCGGCACAAAATCGAATGTCGAACTTTACAGCATTGATGGCACGGAAATGTTCATGTCGCTTGGATATAGCTTTCGGTAGTTTTAACAGAGGAGTAAGCAATGGAACACAAAAGAGAGACACAAAGAAAGGACTCAAGAAAAGCAACTCAGGATTTGATCAGGCTTCTAGCCATTCTTCTCCTGATTGCCGGTTGCGCCCAAGAGAGGGAAAAGAAAATCAAGTACGACTACACAGAAATCAAGGTGCCGCAAACATGGCTAGACGGAGAGTTCCATTATTCCATCACCCTTTCAGATATCACATATCACAGTGCCACAGACTTTCCGGGGCTTTGGACAAGCACTCTGGTGAAAACCCGACGGAGAAGTGATCGCCTTGATTTCATCGATCTTGAAAGCGGACTCCAAAGACCGGAAAAAGGAGATGATCATGAAAAGGGAGATGTTCATCCCATCTCTTCCATAGAGATTGATCCGGTCGATGAGGTAGAAGATAAGGATCAGAACGAGGAAGAGACCGGAGATATCATTCTGGAACGCAGGCGATCACCTTTAGAGAGAAGCTTCGCCATCATTAAATTTGGTGAAAACGACATGGATGAAATTGGGCTTCTCCCCTTCAAGGACCTTTCGGCAAGCAAATGTTATGAGCCTTCCAATTACACCCGCGTCTTTAACGTGGAGGTAACGGAGAACTCCATTAACTATTTCATCGAAAAAGTCTACCAGAGGAGCGCCGCATGCCAAAGTGAAACAGGATATTCTGATTCTTTCAAAGCGGTCTTTCACCACTCGCTCCTTCGCACGATCGAAAATAAAGCCTTCAAACCAAAGCCCTATCCAATCGGGGATCAAGAAAAGGTTGGCCTCTTTTCAGTAGCACCCGCAAATTTCAAGGCCGGCAATCAAAAGAAGGACTTTGATTTCTATAGCGCGCGTTGGGATCCTTCGAGGAAGATCGTCTATTTCTTCTCTTCGAACTTTCCAGAATCCCTCAAGCCAGGTGTGCGAAAGATCGTCGCCAATGTCAACCAACATCTCAAAAAGATCGTCGGCCATGACATGCTGGAGGTTCAAGATGGCACTGGTAAAGAAACGATGGGGGATCTTCGCTACAACACCATCAACTGGATCGATCAAGCAACGGATGGAATCTGTGGTCTTGCTGGAATGGATATCGATCCTCGAACAGGTGAAGCCGTGCATGGGCGCGTGTTTCTCTATAAGTCTTGCTTTGACGCAGAGCTTGAGCGTTTTTTGGAGCTAAGCAGGATCACCCCCATTCATTATGAACAGGAGGGAAATCCAAATTGGCCTGCGAGTGGAAAAAAGCTTTCGCCAAATCTCCTTTTCTCCAAATCGCTCGTTCCTTCGAAAGAGGGAGGAAAAGGGGTCTTTAACGCGTTTATCGCAAACCTCGAAGAGCGACGTACACGAAGCCTCAAGAAAGAATCAGTTTCTTTCTTAGCACAGCATCGCAAAGATGAAAAAGAGCTTCAAAAGGCATACCGCGAACATAATGTATGTGGCGGCATGAGTGAAAAGGCATTGGCAAAGGTCGCTGCGGCTTTCGCCGGTGCGGGTGTTGCGGGCTCCTCTTTCAACAAAGAGGCTATGTGGCAACGAATGGTACTAGCGACCTTCATCCATGAGTTTTTGCACAGCCTCGGCCTCGGCCACAATTTTGAAGGATCGTTCGATAAAAAGTATCACTTCTCTGCCGAGGCTGATTTCCCAGAGCTTCCCAAGCCGGTGCGAGATAAGCTCCTCCCAGGGGGGAAAGTACGCTCTTCGACCGTCATGGAATACATGCCAGATCTTATGATGCCGCTCACGCTCGGTCCCTATGACAAGTTCGCGTTGAGTTACAACTACGGAGAAAACAGTGCAGAGCTCGCCGCAAAAAGCGATTTTCTCTACTGTTCGAACGCAGAAATGGATTCTGGAACAAATCCCTTCTGCAATGTCTGGGATATTGGGATCTCGGCCACAGAGATCGCAAAGGACATCGTAGAAGACTACCAAATTCAGTATGCCATGCGAAACTTCCGAAACGATTGGAACCAGTACGAAAAGTTCGCAAGGAACGATATTGACAGTGCACTCGATTACGCAAGCGGAATTATCAGCAACTATATTGAGCCTCTCCTTCAGTGGATCCGGTATAGACCCTGGAGAGAGTGGCTGGAAAAAACAGGACAAGTTCCCACCACTATGGATAACACCCTCAGAGCTGATCTCAAAGAGGTCGGAAAAATCACCATGAACTTCTTTGAGAAGATCTTGCAAGATGGCGACCGGCGCTTTTACGATCATGTCAACCTCAAGAACGAACTCTTTGTGCGCGGGATTGAACTGGATAAGTGGGCTGTCACTTGGAGAAGTTTCACGAGCCAAAACTTTCTGGAGGAAGATAGTATCATTCGCGGCCATTATGGTGACATACGCACGGGGCTCTTTCAAGCGATGCCCCAGGAAACCAAAGCGCTCCTTAGGCAAATTGCGACAAATCGTCTGATCGGCAAAGATGGATCCCTCACAACAAAAGCGTTCTTTCCGGATCATCCGACACTGTCTCTGCGTCTCACCGCCATCTTCCAAGCGATTTATGGAACCGGGGTCCGAGATTTTGAAGCAGACGTGGCAGATGAGCTGCGGACTGAACTTGCGATCGAAACATTCTACGATTGGAAATTCGATGAGAACAAGGAAGTTAGTTCAAACGCCATCGATGGTGAGAAGTTTGCGGCAAAGAAGGGAACCATTGCCGCTGATATGATCGTGATCTTCAATCAGTTGGATGACAAATACAGAGCCCTTGAGACGTTTGAAATGGGTATGCAAGAGATTGCAACAACCAGAGAAGCCCTCGAAAAATTATGGAATCAGTTTGATGCGAAGAAGAACGATCCCTCTTACCACCTGAAAGAGCTCAATCCCAATATCGAAAAGCTCATCGAGCTCGCCGAAAGGATGAATATCGCCCCGGACGATCAGGATCAGAAAAAAGTTCTCTCTGAAATCTCAAGGGCATTAAAGGCCATAGAGAAACTCAATAAAGATGAGGGCATCGATACAATGTCGACGTTGAGCTATGGATCTGAAGGCAATCAAAAGAATTATCTCGAGCTCATCGAGAAAACCTACTGGCCTGTCCTTTCGGTTCTCATCGAAAAAATGAGAGGCGTGAGCATAGAATCACTCCGGCCTCGCTATTTGTCGATGCTCAAGGAAGAGGGACTTATTGCGGCCAATGCGTCTGAAACGGTGCTCGACACAAAGGAGAAGCTAAAAGAAAAGCTTCAGATCCTCAAGGAAAAGGTGGCCCGCCCCCGCAAGGAGATGGGATTTACCGTGTACAATGTGGTAAAATTTGGCCTCTCCAATCGGGTTGTGTCACCCGCGGAAATCAGCCTTGGCTTGTGATGACTAAATCAAGGTCTGACAGCTAGAAAAGGAGAGGAAGGGGTAAAAGGCCTCACTTTATAAATCCTTCTCTTGCACTTACCCTCTCTTTTGCTTATCATCGAGACAAATAGGGAGAAGAGTGATCATGCGTAAGTATAGCCGCATTGTGATCAATCCGAAAATCATGGGTGGAAAACCGGTCATTAGAGGGACGAGAGTCCCTGTTCAGGTCGTTGTGGGTGCTCTAGCGGGCGGGATGACGACTGAAGAGGTGTGCAAAGAGTATCACGTTACGAATGCAGATGTTTTTGCGGCGTTAGCTTATGCAGCAGAGACACTAGCTGAGGAAAAGGTGTATGCGGTTCCTCGTCGATGAGAACCTCCCTTTTAGCCTTGCGCAATACCTGAGAAAAGAAGGATATGAGGTCCTTGACGCATCTAGAGGTGGTTTTCCACGAGGCACTTCAGATGAAGACCTTTGGAAACTTGCAGCTCGGAAAAAATGTATCTTGCTCACGAAAGATCTTGATTTTCCCCTACCACAAATCTATCCTCACCCCTTAGGTCTTGTACTAATCCGAGTACCAGATACATTCTCGGCTCAACAAGTCACTTCGCTTTTTGCACGCTCGTTGGATGCTTTAAAGCTTAGGGGTTTGGAAAAGCGAATCACTGTTATCACACTGGGCCAGATACGTGTGAGGCCTCTTGAATAATTGAGGATGAACAAGGATGCGCCTGCTTTTGATTCACGCGGATAGTTTCTCTTTTGCAGTCACAGAGAAGACCTCTGTGGCGAAGGTGGCTGAGAAGCGTGAAGAGATCAAGATGTCCGGGCGCTTCAAGGAGTGCCTCGTCGCTTTTGTGGCAGTCGAAAAGGGGGATGAGAAATCCCTTGTGAACACGGCGAAAGAAACTGCTCAGGCGATTTCCGACAATGCGGAGAAACTCGGCACCAGAAATATTGTCGTCTATCCCTATGCCCACCTCTCGAGTGAACTTGCAGCGCCACGACTGGCTGACAGAGGTTTTTACCGCGTCTACGAAGAGTTGAAGGAGAAGAAGGGATACAAGGTCAAGGCGGCGCCGTTTGGGTATTACAAGAGCTTCAAGATCTCCTGCAAAGGGCACCCTCTCTCAGAATTGGGGAAAACGATCACTGCCGCAAAGAAAAAAGGAGAAAAAGAGGAGGCGCACGAA
>JACQJE010000161.1 GCA_016205125.1 Deltaproteobacteria bacterium
GCGGCTTTCTTGAAATCTTCAAATACTTGATCTGCTGTTTTGCAGGAAACAATCAGTCGTTTCATATCTAAACCCCCATATGTTCCACGCCACGTGTCAATAAAAATGAGACAGTCGTGATGAATTAATTAACGTAGAATCTGATAAGGAAGAGTCTGACGAAAACTGAGGAGATTGAAGACCCCCCTTGAGGATGGGGAGCCGATCACACGAGTACCTTTCCCGTTAAGTCAGGGGATACATAAAATAAGGCATGTGCCACCATTCTCCATCTTCGTGCTTGTGGTCGGTTGTGGGCGTCCATAAAAGCTGCCCGTCGGCCCGGCTCACCAGAGAGGGGCTGGGAAAATGGCCGCCTATTTTGGTATCGGGATTTTTCAAATCGCACTGGCACAAAACTGGAACCCATCCATTGTATTTTTCCTCAACGTAACCCCGCAGACGTCCGCAACGTTGGCAGTTGTTTAGATCTTTATTCAGAATTTCTGTCGCGAACCAGCTCATTGAATGTGCCTGTTATCTCTTTTGTTGGATCCCCCGATCGAATCTGAGAATGACTATATCATATACAGAGAGATTATGGGCGATTCAATTGCAATATGATCTGTTTTACTTGGACTGGAACTGAATGGAGCGAAACTGACGCTTGCCAACGCGCAGCAATAATTTTTTGCCAGGAGCTTTCTCAGCGCCTTTTGCCGCGCAAGCGATCTCTGCATTCTTATCCCTGATTTTCTGACCGTCAATGGTCACCGCGCCCTGCTGAATCAGCCGGCTGGCATCTGATGTGCTGGATGCACAGCCCGCCTGAACGAGGAGCTTGCAGATCCAGATCTTCGGACCCTCTGTAGGAATCACAACATTCGGAATATCGTCGGGAAGACCCTCCTCTGAGAAGATCCTTTCGAATTCGTCATGGGCCTGAGCGGCTGATGCTGATCCGTGAAATTCCGCTACAATTTCTTTCGCCAATTTCACCTTTGCCTCTTTTGGATGCTCTTTGCCTGATGCAACATCCTGTCGAAGGCGCTGGACTTCCTCAGGGCTTCGATTGGTTAAGAGTTCGTAATAGCGGAACATCAGGTCATCAGAGAGGCTCATCACCTTGCCAAACATCTGAGAGGATGTCTCCGTAATGCCGATGTAGTTGTTGAGCGATTTGCTCATTTTCCTGATACCGTCTGTCCCCTCCAGGAGAGGCATCATCACCGTCACTTGCGGCTCCTGTCCATAAGCGCGCTGAAGCTCTCTTCCGACCAGGAGGTTGAATTTCTGGTCCGTTCCGCCAAGCTCAATATCCGACTTTAATATGACAGAGTCGTATCCCTGCAGGAGGGGGTAGAACAATTCATGGATACCAATCGCATGACCTTTTTGAAAGCGAATGTGGAAATCATCTCTCTCCAACATTCTCGCTACGGTGTATTTAGCTGAAAGTTCGATCATCTGCTGTGGAGTGAGTTTTCCAATCCAGTCGTGGTTGTAGGCAAACTCTGTCTGATTGGGGTCGAGAATCTTTGTCACTTGGCTCCTGTAAGTTTCTGCATTGCGCGCGACTTCTTCTTCTGTAAGGGCTTTTCGCATTTCCGACTGTCCGGAAGGATCTCCAATCATTCCGGTAAAGGAACCGACCACAAAGACAATCTTGTGGCCAAGCTCTTGAAACTCACGCATTTTTTTAAGAATAACGACATGACCAAGGTGAATATCGGGCGCTGAGGGATCAAATCCGGCCTTCACAATGAGAGGTTTTCTTCGAGTGAGTGATCGCTTGAGCTTATCAGCTAATTCCTCTTTCGGAACAATCTCCACCGTGCGGCGCGCAATAATCTCCAGCTGTTCCTGAACTAAATTTCTTTTCACTTTGAATCCTAATGGCAAATTTTTGTCAGGGATGCCACGGCTCATTAAAACGCTCGATGCGAAGACATCGCCCGCTCTTCTCATCGACTTCGAGGGATACCCCCCTGATGTGGACATCCTCATGACCGACGTCGAAACGGACTTTTCTCTTCGAGAGAAACCGAAATAACATCTTGTCAATGTTCATTCCAATGACCGATCGCTCTGGACCGCACATGCCGGCATCTGTAATATAGCCGGTTCCTCCTTCCAAAAGAGTTTCATCAGCAGTCTGAACGTGGGTATGGGAACCGAGAACAGCAGTCGCTTTCCCCGCAAAAAACCAGCCGGCCGCTCTCTTCTCAGAGGTCGTCTCCGCGTGAAAATCGATAATGACAACCGGCGTCTTCTGGAGCGCCTCATCGACTAACTTCTCTCCCACTGCAAAGGGGCAATCGATCGCCTCCATAAAGGTTCTCCCCATCAAATTGATGACGGCAACGCTCACATCAGATTGTTTGACAGGCGCAATCACCATCCCCAGGCCGGGTGTCGGATATTTGGGATAATTGGGGTAATTTGCCGGCCTAAGGAGAAGCGGCAATTTTGAGAGATACTCTTCGGTCCCCTTCTGGTCCCAGATATGATTACCAGAGGTGAGGACATCGATCCCCGCCGCCAACAGTTCATCGCCGATTTGGGCGGTAACACCAAATCCAGCTGCGGCATTCTCTGCATTGGCGATAATAAAGTCCCATGAAAAGCGCTTCTTCAATTCTGCGCTCTTTGCAACGACGGCGTTTCTCCCCGGTTTGCCGACGATATCCCCCATGAAACCGATTCGCATCCTATTTCTCCTGCGGCAGCTGGGCGGTCTCTCCTGTTCCAACAGATTGCTTCGTCATCTTCGTAAAAATGACCTCAATTTGATTCTCTCCCGAGAGGCGCTGTGTCAAAGCATCTTCAATATCCCTTTCGATCCCTTCTCTCCCGGACACATCTTCCACAGCCGTCTCCACAAAAACTTTCAAAATGCGGCCTGTTTTTATTACAAACGCGCGTTCGACTCCATCGATGGCCGCATAGTTCTCCAACTCCTTGAGGCGCTCAACCGCCTCCCCAGAAGCATGCTTCCTGGCTCCCGCTCTTTGCTCGGATAATCTGTTCGCTCCCCTCACAACAGAGACGAGCAGGACATCGGTTCTTTCATCAGTCTCATGAAGCGCGATGCTGTCAGCGATTTCTTCACTTTCGCCATATTGACGGACTGCTTTTGCTCCCGCCGCCGCATGCTGACGATCGGAAACCCCATCGAGGGCTCTTCCAATGTCATGCAAAAGTCCGGCCCGAAAAGCCTTCTGAACATCAAGACCCAACTCTGCTGCAATTAAGCGGGATAAACGAGCCACTTCCAGGGAGTGTTCATAGAGATTCTGACCTTCTCCCTGCCGAAACTTCAACATTCCGACCAAACGAACTAATTCTTTCGGAAGATCATGAATTGCCCCTTCGAAAGCCGCTTGCTCTCCCAATTCAACAAAGAGCTTCTCCACTTCAGCTTGAGCATGGATGACCTCTTCTTCAATCCGCGCCGGATGAATTTTTCCATCATCAATCAACTTCTCCAGCGCGCGCGCCGCAATCTCCCTTCGGAGAGGATCGAATCCGGTAATCAGCAGAATCTCAGGCGTCTCATCAATCACGATACTGACACCCGCCGCAGCTTCGAGAGCACGAATATTTCTCCCCTCCCTTCCAATAATTCTCCCTTTCATCTCCTCGTTCGGAAGCTTGACGATACTGATCGACCGCTCCGGCAGTACTGCGTGTGCGTAGCGCTCGATTGCTGACGTGAGCAGACGCCTCGCCTTACCCTCTGCCGTGCGTTTCGCCTCCTCTTCCAGATTTTGAGATAATCTCAACTTTTCCTTTTTGATAGCCTCTTCGAATGAACGCATCAGTTCTGCGCGCGCCTCACTTGAAGAGATTTGACTCGCCTGTTCAAGTTTTCTCACTAGGCGGCTTTGTAAATCTTTACACCTGTTTTCCAAAACTGCCGCTCTCGATTGCTGTTCTTGCACTGCTGTCTCTCTCCTGACCACCTCTTTTTCTTTCTTGCAGAGATACTCTCCCTGCAGACAAATTTCCTTATCTTTCTGATCGAGGGCATCCTGAGTCCGATTCAGCTCAGCAAGGCGATCGAAATGAAGCTGTTCTATCTTTGCGCTCGCTTTTGCTTCATATTCTTCGATATTCTTCTTCCCTGTTTCCTCAATTTTAAATGCGGTTCTCCTCGCTTCCCGGATGATTTCCTGCGCGCATTCTCTCGCGGCATTATTTTTTTGCTCCACAAAAGAGCGGCGCCACCGCCATCCCAAAAAAAGACCCAGAAGACAAATGAACCCAACAATTAAAATCAGGGGCAGAGCGTGAAATGTGATCATCAAATCCCCCTTTTACCAACAGTCAATCCGTTCGGACTCCGTCACGATCCGGCCGACGTTGACATCATGGTGAGCCCACGGCAGAGAGGAGACAACCTGGAATGCGTAAGCAAGTCCAATGAGCCGGTGTCTCTCCATACCTATGAGCGTATGATCATAATGTCCGTGTCCATAACCGAGCCGATATCCCTGCACATCAAATGCGAGGCCAGGCAGGAAAAAAAGGTCGATATGATCAGTGGAAACTTCGCGTCTCTTGTCAGCTTTCGGCTCAAAAAGAGATTTTCTCCGTTCCAACTCCTGGAGGCTGTCAACCTGGAAAAACTTGAGAATTTTTGAATTTTCGATTCGACGCGGATAAACAATTTTAATGTGCGCTTTCTTGGGAAGCTTGAAAAGACGCTCGGTGGCCACCTCCCCTCGAAAAGGATGATAGAGTGCAATCACGTCGGGATGAATCTCCTTCAATAATTCATACGCGCTTTTCTGGATGAGGTTCGACGCTTTTTGAGCCTGTTGCGGGCGAAGGGATTGACGGCGCTCAAGGAAGGCGCTGCGCAACTGTTCCTTCGTCATCGGTCCCTCCAGGAGAAGATTAAGAAGATATACCTATTTAGTATAGTGAGTCATAAATATCTTTACTTCTGGTTGTCATTCTGAGCGAAGCGAAGAATCCAGATCCTTCGGCTGCGCCTCAGGATGACAATTTATAATAAGTAAAGAAGCGTTAGACTCACTACACTAGCTATTGTTGCACAAAATCAGGCGGGATTAATGAAGGCCTACTGCTTTTGCTGAGCAATCTGACTCTCAAGCTTTTTGATGAGTTCTTCAACCTTTTTAATGGACTCTTCTCTCAGCTTTCGCTGTTCCTGAGCAAACATAAAAAACTCTTCTGCAATGTTTAAAGCAGTCAAAATTGCCAGACGGTGTAACGAAGCCGTCTGTCCCTTTTTACCAACTTCTCTTAATTTTTCATCGACATACCGGGCCACAGCCTGAATATGCTCCACCCCTGCGGATTCGTGGAGTATCGCGTATTGCTGGCCCCCGATGTTGACATTAACTGTCTGAAGTTGTTCCCGATCAACCATAATCCACCTTCTTCACTAACCCCTGCTATCTATCAGGGCTAACTGACGATTTTGTGACAAAACAATAGCGTCTGCCAGACTAGTATAACTTCACCTGAACTGTCAAATCTTTTCTGCTACTTCTCGCCAGCCTCTTCCGGGAAACCGTAGAGAATCGGATAAGCCATATTGCACATATAGGAGTTTACCCTCCGAAGATTCGCCAATAGATCGAGGTGTATCGCGCTGGTATCAATCGTTTCTTTCAGCCCCTCATGCAAACGCTGGATATGATTACTGCGAAACTTTTCTTCAAGATGGCGAATCTGCTCTTTCTGGCGCAGTAATTTTCTAGCCAAGTTCACATCTCCCGATGCGAATGTTGACATAGCGAGCTGGAAAGTCTCCAGCACCTGTTCGTGAAATTCGCGAATCTCCTTCATCCCCTGCCTGGAAAACTCAAACCGATTTACAATCTTCTTCTCTGCCTGTTCTAATATGATACTGCTAATCACATCACCCACATTTTCGAGGTTGCTCGACATCGTGATGAGATTGAGCTCTTCCCTCCCCTGCTCCTCACTCAGATCTTTGAGCGAAAGTTTGACAAGAAAGAGTTTGATTTCCCGATCGAGCAGGTCAACCTGATCGTCCTTCTCCGCAATGCGATCGATCAGATCGAGATTGTTTGTTCTAAAGGGCTCAATGCAATCGCGAAGCATCTCGTAAACGATGTCGCTCATTCGGAGAATCTCCCGTCGTGCCTGTCCATAAGCAAAGGGAGGACTCTCCAGGGTCTTTTCATCCAGATAGAGGGGTTTGAAAGCCGCCCCCTCTTCTCGAATCGGAAAAAGGCGGACAATGCTTTTTGCCCCTAATGAAATGAGGGGATAGAAGAAAATTCCGAGAGCGAGGTTAAAAAGGGTGTGGAAATTGGCGATTTGGCGCGCCACTTCTCCAGAAGTGAGACTGCAGAAATGCGCAAAATAATTCATGAAAGGAAAGAACAGCGCCACTCCCAATGCCTTCACGAGAAAATGAGCCCATGCGACCTGCCTCCCCTGAACCGCGGTGCCGAGACTCGCTAAAATTGCTGTGGAACCTGTCCCAAGATTTGCCCCCAAAACAATGGGGAGGGCCTCGTCAATATTGAGCACTCCAGACATGCCGAGCGAAATGGCCAAGCCGATAGTCGCGGCGCTGCTGTGGATCAGGCCAGTAAAAGCGGCTGATAAGAGGAGAGACCAGATCGGATAGGCTGTGATGAAGTCGAGAATTGAACGAAAGAGTGGGAGCTCTCCCACATGCGTCGCAGACTGGGTCATCAACTGAATTCCATAAAACACAAAACCAAAGCCGAGAACGGCAAGCGCGACCGGTTTTAGCCGCTTTTTAATCAACCACTGAAAGAGAAAACCAACCACAACCAGCAGAAGGCTGTATTCATGGATCCGGAAAGCAATAATCTGAACAGTGACAGTGCTTCCTACCATTGCACCCAGGATAACGGCCATCACCTGCTGAAGGGTGATGAGCCCCGCGCCAGCAAGGCTGACGAGCATCACCGACGTCGCGGTGCTCCCCTGCATGGCGATCGTCATGAGAAACCCGGTTGCCACACCGTAAATCCTGCGTTTGGTCAGGCGGGAAACAACAGCCTGGAGACGGCCTCCAGCAAATTTCTGGAGGTTGCTTGAAACCACTTGCATGCCGTAGACAAAGAGGCAGAGACCGCCGATGAAATTGACAAAAGAGAGACCCATTGCGATTCCCATGTGAGAAAGCAATGACTGCGCAGACTGCGCTCAATTAACCCGGTGATAGAATGGATGGTAACAGAGCGGCGCAGAGGGGTCAATAAAGGCAGATGGATTTTGGAACGGAAATGTAGTATCCGTGGGCTTTTGGTAAAAACGCGATGCTGTTACCGAGTGAGAGTCTGGCTGTGGCAAAATCGACGAAACCTCAATCAAAATCATCCATCAACCTTGCGTCCGGGGAGACGGTGGATCAAGGTCAATGGTCGATCCTGTATAATTTTGCGTTCCTGGTCATCGGTATCCTCTTCCTCGCCGTTGCCGTTTACAAGATGGTTCGGTGGAAAAAGTACAAAGGAGAATGGCGGGAGAGGTTTGGAAACTATTCGCAAGTTTCAATTCCCTCAAAGACTCCGGTCCTCTGGGTCCATGCTGTTTCAGTTGGAGAAGTGCAGGCGGTAAAGCCGTTGCTCAAGCTGATTTCTGCCGCCAGACCCGATCTTCACATTCTTCTTTCAACCACGACTGCAACGGGGCAAAGGGTCGCCAAAGAGCAGGTGGCCTCTCTCCTGCCAAACTGCACGACTATTTTCTCCCCTCTCGATTTTCCGTGGGTCGTCAACCGCACCTTTGAGAGGTTTCATCCTCAAGCTATCATTTTAGTGGAAACCGAACTCTGGCCCAATCTCCTCACAGCAGCTCACAAGAGAAACCTTCCCGTTTTTATTGTGAATGGGCGCCTCTCTGAGCGCTCTGCCCGCCGCTACCGCCTCATTAAACCGTGGTTCAAACGTTTTCTCTCCTATGTGACACTCTGTTACGCACAATCCGAGCCAAATGCCAGACGCTTTGTGGAGATCGGCCTCCCTTCTGAGCGCGTCACCGTCTCCGGGAATCTCAAGTATGATAGCCTTTCAAAGCTGGCCCAGACTGCTGCTCCCAAGGTTCTTGAACTGCAAAACTTATTTGAACTGAGTGAGAATGAATTTGTATTAGTGGGTGGCAGTACACATCGAGGAGAAGAGAATGTCCTCCTCTCTCTTTATTTGGAAATTTCCAGGCAATTTCCTCAAAGCACACTGATTCTTGCTCCGCGCCATCCAGAGCGTTTCTCAGAAGTGACAAACCTCGTCAAGCAAAAGAGGCTTAACCTCAAATATCGCTCATCTTTTGGCCGACGAACAGAACCCCATCAAATCGTTCTCCTCGATACGATGGGCGAATTAACCGCTGTTTATGGACTCGCCACCTTGGTCTTTGTCGGAAAGAGCCTTTTCCCTCCCGGAGGCGGGCACAACCTCTTGGAACCCGCGGCTTTTGGGAAAGTGATGTTCTATGGCCCCTACATGAGCAACTTCACAGACATTGAAGAAGAACTCCGCATCAGCGAAGCAGCCATTCGCGTCACAGATCCTGATGATCTCAGAGAAAATGTCTTCTCGCTCCTCTCCAATCAAGAGAGAAAAACCAGCATCGAAAAAAACGCCCTTCTCCTCACCGAGTCAAAGGGGGGTACGGCCAAGCAGTGCTGGAGAGAAATTTCTGCTAAGCTCCCTTTCTAATTTGACCAGTCTTATTCCCTAATGAGACAATAATGTGACACGAGAAAACGGAGCCTTTCCATGATCGTCACTCTAGCGCAATTGAACCCAACCATTGGAGACTTTGCTGGCAATAAAGCCAAAATCCTCGATGCCTGTCAGCGCGCCAAAAAAATGGGGGCGCAACTCATCGTCTTCTCTGAGATGGTGGTTACTGGCTATCCTCCCCAGGACCTCCTTGAAGAAGAAAGCTTTATTCGCGAGGCGGAAAAAGCAACGCAGGAAATTGCTTTCACCCTCACAGACATTGCGATCCTCTTTGGAACAATCACTCGCAGAAAATCCAAAGTGGGTCGCGCTCTCTACAACAGTGCCGTCTTGGCACAGGGGGGGCGAATCCGCGCAGAATTTCACAAGACACTTCTTCCAACCTATGACGTCTTTGACGAGGACCGCTATTTTGAACCCTCTGACGGCCCAGGTCTGATCGAACTCTTTGGTCTCCGTCTGGGCATTACAATCTGCGAAGATGTCTGGACCATCCCGACTTCCATTGTGAAACACCCTTACAAGCGTGATCCCATTATCGAACTCTCCACAGCAGGAGCAAAAATTCTGATCAACTTATCGGCCTCCCCCTGGCAGAGAGGAAAGGCCGCTGAACGCTCAAAAATGCTTTCGACACAGGCAAAGCGGGCAAAAATGCCTCTGATCTATGTGAATCAGGTGGGCGGCAATGACAGCCTTATTTTTGACGGCAGGTCTGCTGTTTATAGCGAGAAAGGGGATCTCCTCGCTCTGGGGCGTGCCTTTGAAGAAGAGCTGATCACCCTCGATTTGGAAAAGGACGCGCCCATCTCTGCAGCCGTCGACGATCTCGGGATCGAAGATCTGCGCAAGGCCCTCGATCTTGGATTGCGTGATTATGCGCACAAAACAGGCTTCTCAAAAGGGGTGATCGGCCTCTCCGGTGGAATAGACAGCTCTGTCACAGCCGTCCTGGCTGCAGAAGCATTAGGACCCCTCAATGTTCTTGGTGTAGCGATGCCATCGCGATTCTCCACCCCGCAAAGCCTGGAAGATGCAAAGGGACTCGCAAAAAACCTCGGTATCGAATTAAAGACCTTTTCGATCGAAGCGCCTTTCCAGGCCTTCCTTGAACTCTTTGAAGAGGAATTCGCCTATTTGGAAGCTGACGCCGCTGAAGAAAACATGCAGGCCCGCATCCGTGGATTGATCCTGATGGCGCTCTCCAACAAATATGGCCACCTCGTGCTGACCACGGGAAATAAAAGTGAACTGGCCGTCGGCTACTGCACTCTCTACGGAGATATGGCGGGGGGATTGGCAGTCATTTCTGACGTTCCAAAAATGCAGGTTTATGAGCTGGCACGCCATATGAATGCTAAAAAAGAGGTCATTCCTCCCTACGTTTTGACGCGGCCCCCTTCTGCAGAACTTCGCGCCAATCAGACAGATCAGGACACCTTGCCCCCCTACGCCATCCTGGATCCTATTCTCGCCGCATTCATTGAAGAGCAGCTTCCCCCAGAAGAAATTGTCGCACGAGGATTCGATCCTGCTGTGGTTGCGGATGTTCTGCGCCGGATCAGAAAGAACGAATATAAAAGGAGACAGGCCCCTCCAGGCTTGCGTGTCACTTCCAAAGCCTTCGGCATCGGCCGCCGCTATCCGATTGCGCGCAAATGAAAATGCACCTTATATTTCTTTCAATTGACAAATATGTAGATTACAAGTAATATAATATCAGGTATGGATATAAAAACTCCACAAGAAGTCATTGAATTTTTTCAGCTCGTTTTTCTGGCCCACCTTGGAAAACAGGTGGAGAAGAATCTTTTTATTTTGAAAGGGGGATGTAACCTCCGTTTTTTTATGCAGAGCATTCGCCGCTCAGAGGATATTGATTTTGATCTTCAGATTGTTTCCAAAGAAACCCTCAGGAAAAATGTGGACCGCATCCTCACCTCCCCCTCACTCATCAAAGCCCTTCAGGCTAAAAAAATCAGTATAGAAAAATTCAGCGCCTCTAAACAGACCGAAACGACACAGCGCTGGAAATTATCTCTTCGAGCGGCCGGCTGGAATCTCCTCCTTCCCACTAAAATTGAGTTCTCGCGGCGTGGGCTCAAAGAAGAATTCCAATATGAGCAGGTTGATCTCAAATTGATCAGCGAATATGCTCTCTTTCCGATTTTTGCCAATCATTACACGCGGCAAAGCGCTCTCGTTCAAAAACTCAAAGCAGTGGCTTATCGAACAGAAACGCAATCCCGGGATATTTTTGATCTCTTCTTCTTGATTCAAAAAGGGACTGACCTTTTGACAGACAAAAGCCGTCCCCTCACCCATGAAGAAAGAGAATCTGCGAAATCACATCTGGAACAGCTCACTTATGAGAGTTATCGCGGTCAGGTTCTCGCCTATTTAACACCCGAATATCAGCAAGAGTACAGCTCCCCCCAGATGTGGGAAGCGATGCAGAAGACGGTGGCACAGTTTCTGGAGCCATTGAAGCGATGAGGTTAATTGATGCTTTCAGCAAACTTAAGGAGCTCCAGAGTCCTCTTTTCACAACCGGAGATGCCGCGGCCTGCCTGCGCGTTACACCAGCACATGCGAGCCAAATTTTGGCGCGGCTGAGAAAAGCCCGACAGATTATCCAACTGACACGAGGGAAATGGGCATTCAATGAACCGATCGATCCTCTCACGA
Organism: Deltaproteobacteria bacterium; assembly: GCA_016205125.1. Classification (GTDB taxonomy): domain Bacteria; phylum Bdellovibrionota; class O2-12-FULL-43-9; order JACQJE01; family JACQJE01; genus JACQJE01. Next base: position 11,394 of record JACQJE010000161.1, read on the forward strand.
TTCCCGAATTTTTGACAGCGCCATGGCCAAGCTATATCTCTTTACAAACCGCGCTCTTCTTTCACGAAATGATCGATCAAGTTCCTCAAATCGTTTATGCCGTATCGCTCATGCGAACGAAGCAATACAAGACACCCATGGGCCTATTTTCAATCCATCAAGTCGTTCCCGATTTCTTCTTTGGATTCGAAACAATCGCTGGAGCGGGAAATATTAAAATGGCTTCATCTGAGAAAGCTTTAGTCGATGTGCTTTATCTCAGCCCTGCCAAATCTGGACTCTTTCGGGCCCTTCCCGAATTAGAGTTCCCTAAGAATTTCAGTCGAAAAAGAGCGTTTCAAATCGCCGCTGAAATTCCGTCTCCGCGACGCCGCAAAATGGTGGAAACGCAACTCAAAACCCTCTTTGCGGGGTAATATCCTTGATCTGGCAGAGTTGCGTTTGCAATAGTATATATTTTTATATATACTCATAAGTATATATTAGGAGTGAGTGCTATGGGAAAACCATTGATGATACAGGAGAGTGACGATAGAAGGATTGAGTCGCTCAAGAAGAAGATCGGGGTGAAGACAAAAGTTGAGGTTGTCCGGCGAGCCCTTGAGCTCTTAGAGGAAAGAGCGGAAAGGGTCGCAAGGATATCTCAATGGAAGAAAGCGGCCAGACTTGCAGCGAAGAGCAGTTACGAAGTTCTTTCTGATTTTAAACCTCACAGCAGACTCAAGCGCAATGACTGATCTTCCCAGAAGATGGCACATTTATATCGTGGATCTTGAACCAGGGATCGGAACTAAGCCTGGTAAACAGCGCCCTTGTGTGGTCATCCAGCCGGACGAATTCGGTAAAGCAGGTTTGAGAAGTACCGTTGTGCTGCCTCTAACAACTAAAATCGTGTCTGGTAACGCTTATCCTTTGAGAGTCCGCATTCCAAAAGGCATTTGCAAACTCACAAAAGAAAGCGATGTCTTAATTGATCAGATTCTTGCCTGGGACAATGAGCTCTTTAGGGAAGATTTGGGTCGTCTTCCTGAAGAAATCCGGGGTGAAATTCGCCACGCACTCCGCGAATTCTTAGATTTGGAAACAGAGGATTAACCGCGCAGCGGCACATTTTGTCACTGCGTCCTATACCCTTTTTAATTTTTTGAGGGGGCGGGCGGAACGGAGTTCCGCTTGGGCGGAAGCCAGGCGGGCCACCGCCACCCGATAGGGAGAACAGCTGACGTAGTCGAGACCCAACTTGTGGCAGAAAGCGACTGAAGCAGGGTCCCCCCCATGTTCGCCACAGATGCCAATCTTGAGATTTTTTCGACTCTTGCGGCCGAGCTCCACCGCGATGGCCATCAATTTTCCCACCCCTTGTTCGTCAATCGACGCGAAGGGGTCAGTCACAAAGATCTTCTTCTCTTCGTAAGCGGGCATGAA
>JACQJE010000162.1 GCA_016205125.1 Deltaproteobacteria bacterium
CAGAGAATCCGCGTCGAATCTCCTTGCCATCCGTAAATGTGACCTTTGCGTTCAGCGGCGCCCGAATGTGACGCCTCCTCCCTTTAATCACTCTGCTTGCTGGTTCTTGCATCGTTTCCCCCCCACTCAGGACTTGTGAAGAAATAAGCTATGCAGCCCTCATAAAATTTTCGTTGCGATGTCTGCCAAATCAGAGCGTTCCCCTTTGATCAGGCTGACATGTCCGGCAATACTCTGACTCCGGAACCGGGCAATGACATAGGTCAGGCCGTTGGTGGACATGTCGATGTACGGATTGTCGATCTGATAAATATCCCCCGTCAACACGACCTTTGTCTGCTCCCCTGCCCTAGTAATAATCGTCTTAATTTCGTGCGGAGTTAAATTCTGCGCTTCATCAACGATGAGATACTGATGCGGAATACTGCGACCGCGAATGTACGTGAGCGGCTCAATATTGAGCATCCCCCGGTTGACCAGCTCCTGATATCCCCGATGGACAAAACGCGCCTTGTCTGTACGACTCCCTCCGAGGAGAAACTCGAGATTGTCAAAAATCGGCTGCATCCACGGATTTAGCTTCTGTTCGACATCTCCAGGGAGATAGCCAATGTCTTTTCCCATCGGAAAGATCGGGCGGGAGACCAGGAGACGCTTGTAGAGACCCTGATCGACGGTCTTAGCCAAACCGCACGCCAGTGCGAGGAGGGTTTTCCCCGTCCCCGCCTTCCCGACCAGACTCACTAACTTGATTGAATCGTTCAGGAGGAGATCCATTGCAAAGCTCTGCTCTACATTCCGCGGCAGAATTCCCCATATCCCATCTTTGATCCCATGGAGAGGAACAAGACTCTCTGTCTGTCCATTATACCGGACGAGGGCCGAATGCGATGGCTGGCTCGAATCCTTAAGCACCGTAAATTCATTGGGATAAAATTCAACACCCTTGATCTGTAATGATCTCTTTTCAAATAAGGCCTCCATCTGCTGAGCAGTGGCTGACACTTCCCGTGTTCCGCCAAAGAGGTCATCGACATTAAACTTCTCAAACTTATAATCCTCAACCGTCAGGCCCAAGGCATCTCCCTTCACCCGGAGATTGCTATCCTTTGTGACCAGGATGACAGGGCGCGACTTGCTTTCTCTTTTATGCCTCAAGGCCACAGCCAGAATGATATTCTGTGCTCTCCTCCCCCAGCTCACCTCCACTGGGAGCTCACGCATCTCCTGAATGGAAAGGTCAATCATGAACGTTCCGCCATTCGCCAGTTTCACCCCCTTTGAAAGGGTTCCGTGACTGCGCAAATCGTCCAGATAGCGAATGACATGACGTGCGCTCTGCCCCTTCTCAGAAACATCCTTTTTAAATTGATCGATCTCCTCGAGGACGATGATCGGAAGAATGACTTCATTGTCAGAAAAGTTAAAGATCGCGTCAGGATCGTGAAGCAAAACGCTCGTGTCGAGAATGAATCGCTTTTTCAAGGTCTTCCTCCGCTCAAAAAAATCCAGATTCTTCGCCTTCGGCTCAGAATGACATCATGATAATGATTCCTGATAATGATTCCTGAAATAATTGTAACCGATGCGGGGGGGTTCAACAACCTCCTCGATCCACCACCTTCTCGGGACGTTCGCACGCAAACTTTCTGATTTTGCGACTTTTTTGCCCTGAGTGCTCACTCGCTTCCGACTCGCATAGGTGCAACTTCTCTGACGTGCTCGTCTCCAGACGCCCTCGTCGGTGGTGGATCTTCGGTTAGCGCACTGAAGGTAGGTGGAGGATTTTGGAACCTGGAGGGGAAAAAAAGCAGGCCGCGTCAAAAGGCGCGGCCTGCTTCAACTGTCTCACAGAGCTTTCGCTCAGACTGACAAGTTACTTGCTTTCAACTTGTTCAGGAGCTTCAGGCTGAGGAGCCGCTGTTTCTTCCGGCTTCGGTGATTCAGAAGGCTGCTCTTCTTGCACCACTTCTGGTTTCACTTCCGGCTTCGTCAATCTCATCAGACCAAAACGGTTCGCGTTGATCGCCACCGCGTCTGATATGCTCTTTCCAGCAAATTCGTCACATGTCGCATGAAGGATGGAACCTTCAACCGCCACGTTGCGAATCGAGTAAACGAAGTCGTTCGCCACAAAATCGCCTTCGAGGGTTTTGCCCAGGAAGACTCTATTGTCAGGACCCACTGTCAACTCGCCTGCTTCATTATGAACTGAAACATAGGCAACGACAGGGCGTTCACCTGCCAGAGAAACGAGAGATTTCGCCACTTCTTCATCTGATGCGCTCATCAGAATACCGGCATCAAATGCAAAGTGTCTCAAGCTCTGAGCTGCGGCTCTATCTTCGTCCGTTTTTGCCTGAGCGGCTTTTTCTGTATCACTCTTCATCCGATTCAGAATTTCTTCTTCGGTCTTGCCGCCAATCTCATTAGACGTGCTTTCAAAACGAACGTTGGTATGATAGATATCGCCGCCAAGAGCTTTGCGAAACTCATGGCTTTTTGCTTCGAGAGTTACGTCTCTCTCAGCTTCTTTACCCTTGATCTGCTCAGCTCTCTGCTCTGGAGTGAGAGTCTCATCTTTATCAAGAGCAGTGCGGAAATCTGAAATTTCCTTCTCAAGAGAAGCGCGGAGCTCTGTCATCTGGCTGTTGAACTTGTCGCGCTTATGTTCGTTAGAGAACATAAGGGTGCGACCCGTATATTCCTGGCCAAATACGAGCTGCTCACTCAACGCTGGCGCTTCAGTTGTTGACTGCTCAGAACGCTCAGAAGCTCCGCATCCAGCGAAAGTCAGAGCTAAGAGCGCCAAAACGGCTAAATGAATCCGTTTCATGTGAATTACCTCCATTTAGGTTTATTTAGTTTTCAAACTCCAAAGCCAATCCGGCTGGAGCTGCATATCCGTGTGATCTCGACTTCATGTCTCACTGCGATTTCATCCTTGATCCTGGAAGCCTCCCTGCTTCACGGAGAAAGGATAAAGCAAGGGGCATGCCAAAAGGGGGGATGAATTTTGAAAAAGGAGAATTCAATAGTTATTTTCATGAATTATCCTGTCTCGTGCCGCTTTGAAGGAAATACATAAGGATTCGAAATACAGGACATAAGCGAAGGGATCGACAATTTCTGTCGAGTCGCAGTGCCACTCTTTGGCAAAAAAAACGGGCCGTGCTCGTCAATGAGCACGACCCGTATGTCGAGTCAATGACTCAACCCGTTACTTGTTCTCGCCTTGCTCAGGATCTGCTGGAGCAGAAGGTTGAGCTTCTGTTGTAGAAGCGTCTTCCTTCTTGACTTCCGGCTGAACAACTGGCGTCTCTTCTTTCGCAGGCCTCAGCACTCGCATCTGACCGTAAAGAACCGGGAGTGAACGACCGATCTTCGCATCGATGTTGCCTGCATCCGCGGCTTTATATTCGTCAAACTCCTTGACGGTAAAGCCGAGATCATCCACTACAACATCGTTGAATGAAAAGACGACTTCACGACCCGTTCCAAATTCGGTCATGTTCTGGGTGCGGCCAACGAAATTCTCACCAAGATACGCCACAGCGGGTGTGAATGCCGGCAACATTGCGCGTGAGTCGCCAGGAACATGGCGAATCAGCACATCCACGCGGACAGCCGACTTTCCAATCTCAGAGAGAGCTGACGCAATGGGAAGCATTGGATCTGCACCCTCTTTCGCTGTCTCATCGACTTTGACTTCGACTTGCCAGTCGGCCGCCAGTCTTGCGATCTTGCGAGACTCACTCAGTTGCTTTTCAAGGGTTGATTTCTCTTCATCCTTGAGACCCTCTTGAGCCAACTTCGTTTCGAGATCGACTGCCACTTTTTCCTCTTCCTTCATCTGCGTCAAGATGTCATCCGCACTCTTTCCGCGAATTTCGGAAGGAATAGAAGTGACTTTCAGATTGGCAACATACCGTTGCACCACGTATTGATTAGCCAGACTGAGGCGATTTTCTCTCAATTGAGCTTCTCTATCTTCCTGAGAAAGCCCTTCCTTGGCA
>JACQJE010000012.1 GCA_016205125.1 Deltaproteobacteria bacterium
AGAATAGCTTCACCGATTTTTTTCTCGAGATGGACGGAGGTCAAAGGAAACGCCTTGTCGATCCGATTGACTGAAACCCTGAATCGCTTCTTTGTCTGCGACAAGAGCTGGCGAGAGAGTGAGGAGAGAGTGCCGTTCAGGATTGCAGAATATTCTGAGGCCACTGTCGTAATAGGACTGAATGACGCGATGCCAAAAATGTGGCCGATAATTTCACGATGTGTCACGGAATCGCAATTTGTTGTAACGAACATCCTTCTCCAGGCATTTTCCACTTGGGCTTCGATCTGTTTCTTTAAGAATGCCATTTGAATGTTTTCGAGGAGGAGCTTTTCAAACCACGGCCGGTTTCTCCCTTTCAGATGGATTTCACTGTGGCGGATTAAATAGGTAGAACTCATGAGTGCGAAAGGATGGTTTTTAGAGCATTGAGAAAAAATTCGACATCGCTCTTTTGAGAAGAGGGGCTGAAACTTGCCCGGAGACTCGACGAAGCGGTCTCCTTTGGGAGACCCAATGCCAAAAGGATTCGATTGGGCCGCGAGAGATGATTGCAGGCAGAACCGGCAGAAAGCGCGATTCCAAGCTCATCAAACATTCGAAGTGCCGTCTCTGAAGGAATCCCCTTGACTGAAAAGTTTAAGAGATAAGGGGAGCCGTCGTGCGGAGAGTTGAGGTGAATGCGCGAGCCAAAGTTTTCAACTCCTTCCCTGCAGTGGTCCCACAATTCTTTGACATGCTTGAAATTCAGATCGAGATTCAGGGCAGCTTCTTTTGCGGCCAGGTGGAAACCGGCAATTGCTGGAAAGTTTTCTGTTCCCGCACGTCTCCCCCGTTCTTGTTCTCCGCCGATCAACTGCGGAACAAGAGGAATCTCGCGAGTCAGAATGAGAGCTCCGACTCCAAGGGGCCCGTGGATCTTATGTCCGCTGATGGTAAAGAGATCGATGTGATTGTCCTTGAGCGGAATGTGGATCTTACCAAAGGCCTGTACCCCATCGACATGTAAAAGGGTCGATGGGTTGGCCCGTTTTACGGAAGTGCCCAGCTCAGATAAGCGCTGGATTGTCCCAATTTCATTATTGACCCCGATAGTAGAAATAATCGCAGTTTGGGGCCTGATCACCTGATTCAATTCCTCTAGAGAAACTAACCCTTCTGAGTCGACCTTTAAGTAAGTGACTGGCAATCCTCTTGCCTCCAGATCTTTATATAAATTGTATACGGATGAGTGTTCGATAGAGGTTGTAACCGCATGTTGTTTGCTCAACTCTTTTCGGGAAAGGGTGCCGAGGATTGCGAGGTTGTTTGCTTCTGTTCCGCTTGACGTGAACGTGATGAATTCCGGAGAAACTCGAAAATGTTCGGCAAACCAGCGGCGTGAGTTTTCTAAAACATCGTGCGATCTCAACCCGAAGCGATGGGTCGCTGACGGATTGCCATACTCACTGAGCGAAATCTTCCTGACGATTTCAATGACTGCGGCGGAGCAGGGGGTATGACTGGCGTGATCGAGGTAAATTTGCTGACCTTTTTTCATTGGGCGCTATTCTACACACGGCGGATTAATTGTCAAAAGGCGATCACCTCCCCCAATTGTCACTTTTGCCGCAATTTGTCTGTCTGAAACAGTAAACGGCAGCTTGACAAAATTTGTCACATAATGTAATATTTACATATATTTCTAGGAACACTCTTTAGTTTAAAAGAATTTTTTTGCAATAATTATATGAAATTAATGATGTTTTTAGCGCATTAATGATATTTTTAATGCAGGAAGTGCGGTTTTTCCATGAGGCGTTTTTTGTCAACTTCTCAATAAGTGGGGGGACGCGCAGTGTCATTCTGAGGGCGCCAGCCCGAAGAATCTCCCCGCAAGAGCGTTTCAGATCCTTCGCCGGAGTTTACCCTCGATCGCAGCGAAGGGGGGGGATGACAAGCTACCTCACGTTATTGAGAAGTTACGTTTTTTGTCATCGTGAGCTGAACCGGTAGATCAAGGTGACTTAGTTGGAGGGGCTTTTTAGCCGATCAGAAGATTATGATCACTCAAAAACCGATTCAGAGCATTATCCTTGGGGGTTCTCCTGAAGAAGAGATGCGCTGGTTCATGTTTCTGCGCATTTTTCTTGTGGGTCTCCTTCTCATCATCACCATGATTTATCAGGTCAATCGCGGGGATATGCCAGGGGTCCGCGAAACACTCCTATCACTCTACAGCCTCATGGCGTTGACGTTTGCTGTGGATCTGGCCGCAGCGTTCTTTCTCCCTAGGATCAAGAATTTGCAGGCCTTTTCTGTGGGGCAGGTCTCTTATGACATTCTCTTTGTCACACTTCTCCTTTACGCGACTGATGTGATTGCGGGGGGTTTCAACTTTCTCTACTTGATGGTCATCATCTTTTCCGCGCTTGTGTTCTCCCGCAAGGGCGCATTATTGACCAGTTTCGGCGCGAGCGCCGCGTACACGATTCTTCTTTTAATCCAGCCGAGTACTTATGACTTCTTTTACCATGCCTTTGTCACGTCGGCCGCCTTTATCGTTGTGGGCTTGCTGAGCGGGTATCTTACTGAACAGCTCAGACAAACAGGTTCAAAATTGATTGAAACACAGCGCGACGTGCACCGCCTGGCGGACTTAAACCGGGCCATTATTGAGAATGTAGAGACCGGAATTATTACGACGGATGTGCGCGGGCGGATCACATTTCTGAATGCCGCAGGGGAGAGATTGACTGGCATAGAACTCCCCGCGGTACGGGGGGAACATCTGAGCGAAATTTTTCCTGAATTTCAGGAAGTGGTCGATCTTCACCTCCAACATCGCCGGCAGGGCATTGAAGGGTCTGTCAAGAGACTGGAGCATCGCTATAAGAATCCTGAAGGGAAGAGGTTTCGATTGGGATTTGCCGTTTCAATCTTGCGGGATGATCAGGGAAAAGAGGATGGACGGATTCTCATTTTTGAGGATTTGACGCAAATTGCCGAGATGGAACGCAAATTGCGGCTGGCAGATAAATTGGCTGCGATCGGGCAGTTGGCGGCGGGAATGGCGCATGAGATTCGAAATCCTCTTGCATCGATGAGCGGCTCGATTGAGATGCTCAAATCAAAAGTCCCGCTCGATTCAGATGAAGCGAGATTGATGAATATCGTGATGAGGGAAACGGAACGGCTCAACTTATTGCTTACAGAGTTTCTGGAATTCGTAAAACCGACAAAATCAAAAGAGGTTCTGTTTTCGCTCAGAGAGTTAATTCAGGAGACGATTGTCGCAATAAAACTTAACCCAGAGATCACATCTGACGTGGAATTTGTTGTCGATGAGAGTTTTGCCCCCGGCTATTCGATAGAGGGGGATCCTGACAAGATTAAGCAGGTTTTCTGGAATCTCTTCCTCAATGCGTGCCAGGCGATGCCTTACGGCGGAAAGATCGAGATCTTTGCGACGGCAGGGAAAGAGATCCTCACTATCGGTGTGCGGGATACCGGGATGGGAATGAATGAAGAGGTGGTCGGAAGGATTTTTGATCCTTTTTACACCACAAAGGAGAGGGGAACAGGGCTCGGTTTATCGACGAGTTACCGTATCATTGAGGCCCATCAGGGGGGAATTCATGTCGAGAGTCAGGAGGGAAAAGGGACGACCTTCTACGTCTCCCTCCCTCTGGCGGAAAAAGATTTAGCAATAAGAGGGGAGAAAAATGAAGCCAAGAATCTTAGTCGTTGATGACGAAGAGAGTATCCGCGAATTTCTTGAGATTATGCTCAAGCGGGAAGGGCATACCGTGAAATGCGCCAAAGATGGCGCAGAAGCGCTCAAAATCCTGGAAAAAGAGAGCTTTGACATGTGCATCACCGATCTGCAGATGCCAAAAGTCTCTGGAATAGAGCTTTTGGCCAAGGCCCATGAGATCAATCCTCACATGCTGGTCCTTATCATTACAGCTTATGGAACGACGGAATCTGCTGTTGAGGCCATGAAACGCGGCGCTTATGATTACATCACGAAACCTTTCAAGATCGAAGAGATCAAAATCATCATCAAAAAGGCTTTTGAGCGGCGCAATTTAGAGCGCGAAAACCTCCAGCTGAAGAAAGCCTTGGGATCGAAATACTCCTTTCAAAATATCGTTGGTTCCAGTTCGGTGATGCTGGAGCTTTTCGAGATGATCCAGCGCGTTTCTCAGACAAAGACGAACATTTTAATTACAGGAGAAAGCGGAACAGGAAAGGAGATGGTTGCGAAGGCGATCCATTTTAATGGCCCGCTTAAAGACAAGTCCTTTGTGACGGTCAACTGTGGCGCAATACCGGAAACACTGATGGAGAGCGAACTCTTTGGGCACAAGAAAGGCTCCTTTACCGGTGCTGTTGCCGATAAAGAGGGGCTCTTCAAGGTGGCGGACGGCGGCACCATCTTTCTTGATGAGATTGGTGATCTTCCCCTTTTGGTCCAGGTTAAGCTCTTGAGAGCGATTCAAGAGAAGACATTCAAAATCGTGGGAGGGACGGAAGATATTTCCGTCGATGTTCGCATCATCTCTGCGACAAACAGAGATCTCTATGCAGATGTCAAAAAGGGGAGATTCAGAGAAGATCTTTTTTATCGCCTCAATGTCATCCAAATTCACACGCCGTCGCTGCGTCAGAGAAAAGAAGACATCCCCCTCCTCGCCCAGCATTTTGTCGAGAAACATGGAAAGGAACTCAGCAAAGAAGTGCAGAAGATTTCCAAGGAAGCTCTCGACTATTTGATGGCGTATGATTATCCTGGAAATGTGCGGGAGCTTGAGAATATCATAGAGCGCGCTGTCGCGCTGGAGATGGGACCTGCCATTTTGGCGGAGAGTCTTCCCAAACACCTCCTTGCTCTTTCCGGGAAAGCGCCGCTGGGAGAGTCTTTACTGCCGGAATTTGAGTGGAAGGAGGGAGGGATAAAGCTCGAAAAAATTGTAGAGGCCATTGAAAAACGCTACATGGCAAGAGCGCTGGAGCAAACGGGGGGCATCAAGAAGGAGGCGGCAAAGCTCCTCGGGATCAGTTTCCGATCGATGCGCTACCGCGTTGACAAATATGGCCTGTAAAAGGAGATTCCATGGAATGGGAAATCTTCCAGGTGATTTGGATTTTGATGTTGGGGTCTGTCGTTGGAAGTTTTCTCAACGTTTGTGCGATGAGAATTCCCGCTGGAGAGTCGATTGTCAGGCCCCGCTCATTCACAGACTGCTGCAGGCGTCCCCTTCCCTGGTATGACAATGTTCCCCTCATCAGTTTTCTCCTCTTGCGCGGAAAATGCCGTTATTGCCATGCCCGGATTTCGGTTCAGCATCCCCTGGCTGAAGCCGCAACGGTTCTGCTTGCTCTCGCTGTCTGGCTGCAATGGGGATGGACGTGGCTCGCTCTCATCAATTTTGTCCTCTGTTCTCTCCTCGTCATCGTTTTTCTCATCGATTTGCACCACTACATCATTCCGAATGTGATCACTTTTCCGGGAATGGGAATTGGATTCTCATTGTCGGTTGCAGGGGTGCTTGCGGTCTCCTGGAGGGATTCGCTCCTGGGATTTGCGCTGGGAGGGGGACTCCTCTGGTTGATTGCTGTTCTCTATCAGAAAGTGCGGAAAAGAGAGGGCTTGGGGGGTGGAGATATCAAGCTCCTTGGAATGCTCGGTACCTTTATCGGGGTTAAGGGCGTTCTCCTGACCCTCTTTATCAGCTCGCTCCTGGGCGGCGCAGTTGGCTTGTACGCGATGATTGTCCATCGGAAGGGGCGCCATTACGCCCTCCCCTTTGGTCCCTTTATTGTCATTGGAGCGGTGATCTACCTCTTCTTTGGCGAGACATTATTGGATTGGTATTTTCAACAATATCTTCAGCTTTAACCGAGCCTTCCCCTCAACTTAGGATCGAGGGCATCGCGCAGAGCATCCCCTACAATATTGAAGCTCAAGACAATAAAGAACATCGCGAGGGTAGAGCCCGCCAGTTGCCACCAGACACCGCGAAAAAGCTCTTGTGTAGACTCGCTGAGCATGATTCCCCAACTCGTCCCCCCTTGTACTCCCAGCCCCAGGTAACTCAAGATGACCTCGCTCTTGATGGCATAAGTGAACTGCAGGGAAAATTGGATGATGACAATGTGAAAGACATTCGGAAGGATATGGATGACCATCCTTCGGAGATGTCCAGCCCCGATCGCC